>NZ_JAAUWS010000065.1:0-11252 GCF_014694465.1 Vibrio sp. S11_S32
AATATATAACAGGTTATTACAGCCGACTCAGACCGCATCAATATAATGGAGGGTTAACACCTAATAGATCGGAACAATTATATTGGGAAAACTCTAAAACTGTGGCCAATTTTCATTGACCACTACAGGTGTTAACATAAAATTAATACAAAAAATAACACACAGCAAGTGCTAATGTTATTTTTGCTAACTAAATCACCTATTTAGGGTTCTGTCGCAAAGTTGACGACGATAAAGCCAAGAAAATCCAACATTACATAACCTCAATATTTATCAAATTCAGATGTTACCTATCATTCTGGTAACCATACCTTATTATGAATTCAGTCAAATCCAATTGATATAAAAAATCACGTCTATTTGTAATATTATTGAACAAGTGTGATAGCAAACTCGAAGTTAGCGCAAGTCGAGCAAAAAACAACCACTTCAACCATGGCAACATGCTCATTGACTAACCGCCGCAACCTCTAATTTGATGTGTTAAACTAACGCCATACACTGCTCTCTAATAAATACAGCTCTAACCAATTAAGGTCCACATCATGAATACAGTTTCTGAAATTTTTAATCCTGCCGACTGGCAAGAAGTCGAAGGCTATTCTTTTGAAGACATCACTTACCACCGCGCCGTTGATGGTGGTGTGGTGCGTATTGCATTTAATCGCCCTGAGTGTCGCAATGCTTTCCGTCCTAAAACCGTCGATGAACTTTATATCGCACTTGAACATGCCCGCATGTGGAGTGATGTCGGTTGTGTATTAATTACCGGTAATGGGCCAAGTGTGAAAGATGGCGGTTGGGCATTTTGCTCTGGTGGCGATCAGCGTATTCGTGGCAAAGATGGCTATAAATATGAAGGGATGCCACAAGATCAAATCGATCCTGCTGCGTTAGGTCGCTTGCATATTCTAGAAGTTCAGCGCCTTATTCGTTTTATGCCTAAAGCGGTTATCGCAGTCGTTCCAGGTTGGGCGGCTGGTGGTGGTCACTCTTTACATGTGGTGTGTGATTTAACCTTGGCATCAAAAGAGCACGCAGTATTCAAACAAACCGACCTTGATGTAGCGAGCTTTGATTCTGGCTATGGTTCCGCTTATTTAGCTAAAATGGTAGGCCAAAAGAAAGCACGTGAAATATTCTTCTTAGGTTTAGATTACAGCGCGCAAGATGCATTCGAAATGGGCATGGTTAACAAAGTCGTACCTCATGCGGATCTCGAAAAAGAAGCCTTGGAATGGGGGCGTATTATTTGTCAAAAATCGCCAACGGCCCTACGCATGATGAAGTTTGGTTTGAACATGACTGACGATGGCATGGTTGGCCAACAAATGTTTGCTGGTGAAGCGACACGCTTAGCCTATGGTACAGACGAAGCGCGCGAAGGCCGTGATTCTTTTTTAGAAAAGCGCCCGAAAGATTTCTCTAAGTTTCCATATCATTATTAATCGCCATTTCATTTAATGACTGAAAAACAAAAGCCCGAGCATTGAAGTCCTCCTTAAAGTTGGACATTTCTGCTCGGGCTTTCTTTTTCCGCTAACGGTTTTTACATATTGGAATGAAACTAGCTCAACTAGATAAGACCAAAGGTAAAGTGCATGCCGTAGAAGACACCGCGACCAAAGATTTCAGCTGCAATAACAATCACAAGCGCACATAGGCTGTAAAATCTTACTTTATTCGTCGTTTGGTGTGCAGAAATGCCCCAGAACAAACCACCAATAACCCACAAAACACATTGGATCATGATCATGGTTGAGTAATCATTTAGCATCGTAATGCCTTGGTGAATCGATGTTTCTACGCCAGCAAAGTCGATAACACGAGCCACAGTCAATACTAGGTGCGTTGCAAGCAGTAACATACCAACTACGGCAATACGTTTGTTAGCAACGACAGAACTGCCATCGAAAGCATTAAGTAGGAAGTAGCCAAACAACAAGCCTGCTGTGATCACAGTGAAACCAAACTCAATTGGAGTAAATACTGTGTTCCAAAGTGGTACGGTATTGATCAAGTATACTTTGATCATGGCAATCATGAAGATCACACCCGCAACCGCACCTACATAACGCAAGATAGTGCGAAGGCTTTGGCTTGCAATACCAAGTAGCTCAGATAACCAGTAAACACCTGCAATCGCAAAGAAAGTAGAACCTGTCAAAATTTCGTTTGAAAGGCCAGATGCACCTACACGGTTAAGAGAGTTAAATGCACGCAATGGGCTGCCTAAGTGCATAGTCGATGACATAAAGCCTAGAGACATAAAGCCCAATACAAAAAACAAACATTTTACTGCAAGATTTTTTGTCATTGCTGCGTCTTTAACACACGCTAAACGGAAGGTAATCAATAAGTAAGCACCTACCGCACATTGTGCAAGAACGGTAAAAATAACTAAGGGTAGTTCTAAAAAGTGCATTAGATTACCTCCTTCGGATTTTGTAAGAAGCCAGATGTATCACCTAATGGTTTCGCATTTGGGTTTAATTTAACAATCAAGTTAGGGCTTGTTAGACGTGAATCTGGTAATGGCGCACAATCTGCATTCGTACCGTATTTAGCACGTAGCTCATCAATTGGACCAAACTCAATCGCACGTAATGGACAAGAATCCACACAGATAGGCATCAGACCTTCTGATACACGCTCATGACAGCCATCACACTTAGTCATGTGACCTTTTTCTTCGCTGTACTGAGGCGCACCGTATGGGCAAGCCATGTGACAGTATTTACAACCAATACACACTTCTTCATTAACGACCACTAAGCCATCTTCTTCACGCTTATGCATCGCGCCTGATGGGCATACTTTTGTACATGCAGGGTTTGAACAGTGGTTACAAGAAATAGACAAGTAGTATGAGAAAACGTCTTGACGGTATACACCATTGTTTTCAGACCAGTTACCGCCTACGTATTCATAGATACGACGGAAGTTACGTTTAACATCTAAGTCTTTGTTGTCTTTACATGAAAGTTGGCAAGTTTTACAACCAGTACACTTGCTGGAATCAATGTAAAATCCGTATTGCTTTTTCACTTTTACAGGTTGATTGTTTTTTACTGGTTGATCGCTCATACCTCAACTCCCATGCTTTTCACTAGCTTGATTTCTACTAAATTGGTGTGTGACGGGCTTGCTTTCGCAATTGGTGTCGGACGGTTGTTTGTCAACACGTTAAGCGCACCATTCATGTCTACGCCTTTCTTATTTGGCGCATACCATGCACCATCACCAAGAGCGGTAACGCCAGGCATAATGCGAGGTGTCACTTTAGTACAAACCTGAACCGTACCGAAACGGCTAGTTACTTCTACTAAATCACCATTTTTAATGTTGCGTTTTTGCGCATCAATTGGGTTCATCCAAATCTCTTGTGGAATTGCGGCTTTTAGCAATTCAACGTTGCCGTATGTTGAGTGAACACGGCCTTTAAAGTGGAAGCCAATCATTTGCAATGGGTATTGCTTACGCATTGGAGAATCCCAACCATCAAAGCTAGAGCGGTATTCCGCAATAGGTGTGATGTGTTCATCTTCCTCAAGTTCCCATGTTTTAGCCAATTCAGCCAACGCTTCTGAATAAATCTCAATTTTACCTGATGGTGTATTCAGTGCATTTGCTTTTGGATCTTTACGGAAATCTTCTAGTGCAACGTATGGACGATCAAACTGCTTTTTGTAGATGCCTTGCTTACGCATCGTATCAAAGTCAGGAAGATCTGGATCGTTGTTCTGTTTTTGAGTCTCTGCGTACATCCAGCGTAACCATTCTTCTTGGGTACGGCCTTCAGTAAACTCTTTACCACAACCCATACGATGTGCAAGATCAGAGATCATGTCGTAGATAGTACGACACTCAAAGCGAGGTTCGATAACTTGGCTAGCAAAGATAAAGTAAGGCATCATACCGCCAGCGCCGTCCATACAGAAATCTGATTGCTCAGAAGCAGTACAGTCAGGAAGGATAATATCCGCGTACTTAGCTGATGATGTCATGTGGTTTTCGATCACAACGATCATTTCACATGCTTTATCATCTTCTAGAATTTTCTTCGTACGGTTGATGTTTGAGTGCTGGTTGATCAGCGTGTTACTTGCGTATGCCCAAATAAATTTAATTGGGTTTTTCAGTTTATCCGTGCCTTGCAAGCCATCTTTGGTCGGAGTCAAATCAAATGGTCTTGAAATAGCATCTGTCCATAAGAAGAATGGAATCGATGCTTGAACAGGGTTAGTAAGAGTAGGGAAACGAACAAAAGGGTAAGTATGGTCACCTTCACGCATACCAGTACCGCCACCTTGTAAGCCAACTTGACCACGTAGGATCGATACCATAGCAACGGCTTTACATGCTTGCTCACCGTTTGATGAACGTTGTAAGCCCCAACCTTGGTTCAAGTACAAGCGCTTAGCATCGCCGATTTCACGAGCTAACTTGATGATGTCTTCTGCAGGAATACCTGTAATTGGTGCTGCCCACTCTGGAGTTTTCACCGTCTTATCATCGCCATTACCTAAGATGTAGTCTTTGTAGCTACCATTTTTAGGTGCGCTAGCAGGCAGTGTTTTCGCATCATAACCTACACAGTATTTATCTAGGAATGCTTGGTCGACTTTATTTTCTGTGATCAGAACGTGAGCAATTGCGGCACACAATGCCGCATCGGTACCGTGCTTAATAGGGAACCATTGATCTTCACGACCGCCGGCTGTATCAGTGTAACGAGGATCGATGATAATTGTGCGAGTTTTGCTTTTCTTTTTCGTTTCAACGTAATTATGAACGTTACCACCACCAGACATACGAGTCTCAGCAGGGTTGTTACCAAAAAGAACACACAAATCAGCGTGTTCGATATCATCAATACCATTGGTATCCATGTAATCGCCGTATAGGTATTCACACGCACTAGTATAAGAACCTGTTGAGTAATCACCGTAGTGATTTAAGTAACCACCACAAAGGTTCATCATACGAGCGATCAATGTTTCACTTGGAGCCCAGCTTTTTGTAACTGTGCCGCCAAGAGTACCAGTACCATAGTTAATATAAACTGCATCATTACCATATTCTTTGATCGTATTCTTCAAGCTACCAGCAATAGTATCTAATGCTTCATCCCAGCTAATACGCTTAAACTTACCTTCACCGCGTTTACCAACGCGTTTAAGTGGGTATTTAATACGATCTGGACTGTATACACGGCGACGCATAGAACGACCACGTAAACATGCACGCACTTGGTGATGATCATTAAAGATATCTTTACCAGTGTTATCCGTTTCAACCCATTTAATTTCACCATCAGTAACATGCATTCTTAACGGACAACGACTACCACAGTCGATGGTGCATGCTGACCAAACAATTTTTTCATCTGCTTTAGCAGGCGTTTCTATTGCTAATGCTTTTTTACTAAATGGCAATGTTAAACCACTGGTGGCAACAGCAAGTGCGCCCAAAGCAGAACCACCTTTAACGAAACCACGGCGCGTAACCGCAAATGCTTCGTTGAGCATCGACTGCCCATTACTTGTTTGTTTATGATCACCAGACACGGCATTTCCTCTATTTTATACTTCTTTTAGTTATGCCAAGAATTGTAAACTTACCACTATGGGGTTACCTTGTTTCAGATCAAAGTGTGATCAAGTTATCACACGTATATTATGTGCCAGTAATCAATAGCTAGTGCCGTAACATTCACCTCGTCATTACTATTGCCTGTTCGTATCTTTATAAAGAGAGACACTATGAGCCTTTCAACCTACAGCCATATCGAATCCGCCTTGATCAGCAAAATCTTAGGTTCATTGTTTTATTATCGCCCATGCCAATACTCTCAATACGGCATCGATCAAGTTTTGAATATTGAATTAGACCCACAAGACGCTTCACCATTAATGCAGCAGTTCGCGGCAACATTAAACCAATTTAAGCAAGCGGATTTGGATCAACTGACCTTAATACACGACGAATATTTCGCCGGCATTGCCGATATTCCGGTCCCACCTTGGGGCTCAGTTTACCTTGATCGTGAAAATGTCATATTTGGCGAATCCCACGCCCAATATAAAAAATTCTTAGCCCAATCCGGTTTTGAATTTGAAACCCAAAACAACGACCCACTTGATCACATTGGCTTGATGCTGATGACATTAAGCGCATTGTTAGACACCCAACAAAATGACAACGCGATTGATTCAAGCGAACTGCAAGAAATGCTGAGCGTCCATTTATTGCCGTGGAGCCAAACGTACCTATATAACTTGGTGAATTCATTAACCGATCCAACGTATTTAGCACTGGCGAAAACCACCCAAATCTTGCTTGATCAATTCAGTACTTTTTTCTTGATCCCAGTCGAGGCAAGAAAACTCTACATTGAAGCTCATCAAGACGCTGATACCAGTACAGATAGCAACCAAGGCTAATTAAGCATGTCGGACAAACCAAACTTAACGCGTCGTGGATTATTTGGTGGCCTGAGTACTCAAGCCAAGGCGATGAATATCCGCACCACTGAAAAAGTTCAGCGAAGCGTGGCGCGCCCACCTACCGCAGTCGATGAAGATATTTTTCAGCGTTTGTGTAATCAATGTGGCGAGTGCGCGAAAGTTTGTCCGCAAGACATTATCCATATCCAAAACGGTTATCCGACCTTAGATGTGGATTATGCCCATTGCACCTTATGTGGCGAATGCAAAAAAGTGTGCCCGACCATTGCCCTGTCTGGTGAGCAACAAGACACCGGCCTACGCGCGCAAGTAAACGACACTTGCATTAACCGTTATGGCTATTGTGATGCGTGCGAAAGCTCTTGCCCCACCCAAGCATTAAAGTGGCAAGATGGGGCTCGCCCAAGCATAGAATTGGCTGACTGTAATGGTTGTGGCGCATGCAAATCCGATTGCTATATCGGCGCAATTTCATTGCCATAATTTAGCGAACTGGCTCTCAAATACCCCTATTATTTATATGTTATATTGCTTATTCAGCTATACCCTAAGTAATTGAAGCCCCATGAGCTTAGCTTGCCTAAGTGATTGGGGTGAGTTAGCGCAGCCAACAAAGCTGCAGCTTCAAGTAAGACGGGTATATATCGTTTGAATAATGACCCGTCAATGAGCTTGTAATAAAAAACTGACAAATAAATCACCTATCTTGCTTTGTCATTTTTGATCTCAGGCTATAATGGCAACAGTGAATCAGCCCATTTAAAGGCTGAGAGCTTTCCCCACAAAGATTAACCCTGAGGTTCGAAACCACCCTATGCCACGCGCGATAAAAAATGCTTATACCAAATTCAAACAAGCCCCTCTTATACTGCGTATTGTCAGCTACTTACTGTTGATTTACGGCTTTTACGCCATTATCTTCGGGCTTATTATTCCAGCCGTGGCGCAATCACAAGCACCAAAACAACTGAGCGCGTTATTAGGGCGTGAGGTTCAAATTCAAAAAGTCAGCATTAACCCGTTTCTATTACGTGTTCGGGTCAACGGGTTTGATATCAAAGAGCAAGATGTAAAAGACTCTTTTGTGAATTTTGATCAACTTGAATTACAGCTTAGCTTTTGGCGCAGCATTGTTGATTTAACGCCAACCGTCGATCACCTTTATCTTGTCAAACCACAAGTGACGGTCGCGCGTTTAGATACCGATGCCGACTTTAATTTCTCTGACATCATCAAAACCATCAATGACAATGCCAGTAACGAACCCGCGGCCCCAGAAGCCGATAAACCAACCACCTCTTTGCCTTCATTTCGGGCGCAAGACATTAAACTGGTTCAAGGCCGCTTTGATTTTATCGACCAACCGACTGGCGCGCATTTACAATACCAAGGTTTGGATCTGCACCTGCCTCGCTTAGATTCACAAGCCCTAACCTTAGTAAAACCTCAAATTAATAGCGCCAACAAAACAGAACAACCAACCACGCTCGATAACAAAGCCAACCACTTTGCTCTAGATCTGATGGGGCTAGATAAAAGTAAGCTAAAACTTAAAGGCCAGTTCCAATTCCAACCTTTTGCACTGCAAGGGGATATCGCCTTAAACAACATTAAACTGTCACGCTTTTGGCCATTTGCTGAAAAAGAACTGCCAGCGCAACTCACTCATGGACAAGTGAATGTTTCAACTCAATTCGCGGTTAATCAACATAACGACAGTTTTCGTTTTTCTACCAACAAAGGTCAGTTTGAATTATTAGGCTTAGAGTTTGCCGATAAAAAAACACCTAAAATTAAACTGCCTCGTTTAGCGATTAATAACATATCCCTAAGCAGTGAAAGCAAAATTATCGATATTGAAAGCCTGAAATTACAAGGCTTATGGGTCGATGCCGCCATGACTAAAAACGGCTTGGATCTGCAATCGTTATTTACCCCAACCGCATTAAACCAACCGGCAACAAGTAAAACAGCTGCAAGCCCTAATCCTGAAAATAAAGCCGTAAACCGCGACAAAACTAAAGCGAATCAAACAACACCAGCAACCACACAATCCACTGCGGTTCACTCAAAACCTTGGCTAGTGCATTTGCATCAGTTTGATATGCAAAAAACCGATATTAACGTTAAAGAGCAATTGGTCAGCAATGGCGTATTTTGGCGTGTTTATCCATTGTCCATTACCACCAAAGACGTGTTGAGTGATCTCAGCAAACCGATTGATTACAACGTAGATTTATCGGTGAATTCTTGGTTAAGGAAAGCACCCGATAACACTCGTGGTTCGTTAAGCAGCCAAGGCAGTATCGATCTAACCAAACTCGACACTCAAGGTGTGGTGGTCGATGGCAATATCGCATTATCACAATTAGATCTAACTCAATTACAGACCTACATTAATCCGTATTTAAATGTGCAATTATTACGCGGCAAATTAAGCACAAAAGGCAAGTTCCACGCCGACAGCAAAGGCGCGGCCTCTTATGCTGGTAATGCTCAAATCGCCAGCTTGTTAGTTCGAGATCGCTTGGAATACCAACCGCTGATCCAATGGTCGAACATGACCATCAACAGCTTGAATTTCAACCAACAAACTCAACGTCTTAATATTGGCACCATTAACTTTATCGCCCCTTACAGCAAGGTATTGATCGACAAAAATCGTCATACCAATATTGGTAGCATCGTTAAACCTCAGCCGGCGTCCAAGGCTCGCGCAACTAAAAAATCCGCACCAAGCAAACCATTATCGGTCAAGATCCAACAAATCAAATTTACCCAAGGTTCGGCCTTCTTCGCCGATTATTCATTGCCAACCAGTTTTTCTTCAGGCATTGAATCGATTAATGGCAACATCCGTAATTTATCGTCCACTCCCGGCACCAAAGCGAGCGTCGATATTAAAGGTAAAATCAACAAGTACGCCCCTGTCACCTTAAAAGGCGAATTAAACCCGTTAATCAAACAGCCTTACTTAGATTTGGATTTGATGTTCAAGAGTGTCGAACTGACCTCGGTCAACCCATACTCGGGCACTTACGCTGGTTATTACATTGATAAAGGTCAACTGTCACTCGACTTACAATATAAACTCGAAAAAAATCAATTAGTCGGTGATAACCACTTAGTGATCGACCAACTTAAACTGGGCCAAAAAAGTGATTCCGACGAAGCCACTAACCTACCTTTAGGCTTAGCGATCGCTTTGCTGCAAGACAGAAATGGCGTGATCGATCTTGGCATGCAAGTCTCTGGCGATGTAAATAGCCCAGATTTTAGTGTTGGCGGAATAGTGATGACGGCCTTTACCAACATCATCACCAAAGCCGTGACCTCACCTTTCTCATTGCTCGCAGGATTGGCTGGCAGCGACGAGGAGTTAAATCATATTCCTTACGATGCGGGCCAAGCGCAATTAAACCAAGAAGCGACCGACCGTTTAACCACCTTAGGTAAAGCGCTGCAAGACCGACCAAAACTGAAACTCAGCATTGTAGGTGCAGTGGCCGACGCCGATGATAGCCGAGCCTTAGCCGAAGCCAAAGTGCAGCAATTATTATTACAAGACAGCGGCTTAGATAAGTTACCTGCGGATGCTTCAGCCAGTTCAATCGCTAACAATGAAGACTTAACCGATAGTATTGAAGATGTGTACGACGATCTGCCTAACACCAGCATTGGTGATGAAGAAGATAAGGTAAAACTGCAGATCCAACAAAGCAGCGGTAAAGAAAAAGTCGATTCTAAGCAACTGGAAACCGCGCTGCATATTAGCTTATACAACCAGTTAATTGACGCGCAAACCGTCACTCAAGATGAATTAGGCAGCCTAGCAGTCGAGCGTTCACGCGCCATTAAGGCATACTTGGTCGATGAGCAAAAAATCGATCCGGCGCGCGTGTTTATCCTCGACAGTAAATCGCAGCTAAAAACCGACAGCCAAGGGGCAGAGTTAACGATTGATGCGGAGTAAATACACGTATTAATTTAGGCCAAACCATTAAAGCTCAAGCGCTCCTAATCGGCAGCACTTGAGCTTTTTTATATCCGGCAATTGGTGATTATGATAATTGAAGTGGATCTTAAAATGCATATTCCATTCCAGCGGTTAACGTCACTAAACTATTATTATCATAGCTTGCTTGGGTGATCTCATCTTTGGCGTCTTTAAGCATGGTGTATTGCCCGACTAAGAAAATCGACACATCATTAAACTGATAACGACCACCTAATTTAATTGCTTGTGCGTCATTGGCGGGGGCTAATGGGTTAACAATGCCAGTTTGAAAATCGAAGGTAAGACTTTGAGGAAGCTCAATATCGGCGCTGCTGCCAACATGGTTAACGCCCGTGATGTATTTGGTCAGCGAACCTGACTCACCAATATCATCAAAACTGTGTTTTACGCTCGATTGGTAACCTAAGGTTGCACTTAATGCAATATCCGGCAGATGAAACGAAGCGCCAGCAGTATAACCAAAACCATAGTCCTTACCAAAATCTATGGCTAGGTTGCCGCACCTCCGGTTAACGCACCATCAAAATCGACTCCAATCTTAGTTTCATTAATCGTCGGCCCTAAAAAAGCCGAGAAATACGGATTGGCCTGATACTTAGCAGTAATCGCCAATACTCGGCTGCGAACATACCCCCCCCAAGATAAGCAACCTTCGGTTGCGACTTCAACGCAGTAAGTCTTTCGAATACAATAACGTGAAAGTATCACGTTAGGCTTTTCAATGTACGACCCTAATCATTTTAAACACCTATTTACGCTTGGTC
>NZ_JAAUWS010000066.1:0-11119 GCF_014694465.1 Vibrio sp. S11_S32
CAACATGGCTGAAAGCTTAATACTTGAGCGGCGAAGGGAACGAACATTTCCAAGGTCGGTTAAGCCAAGGCCGCAGAAGTATGCCAGAAATAAAAAAACCGTTCACCCTTAAGTGAACGGCATTACTGATTGGGTGGTGCCTTTGATCAGTCGGATTTCGGATTTAGGTGGTGTTGATCTTATTTTGTTGTATCGGATTTTAGAATTGAGTGCACCTGATAAATTGGCTGAATATGTGGTTGTAGCGACGAAATCGGATTATCAACAAGCGCAAAAACTGGTGGAATGGCTTATTCATAAAGGGCCTGAAAGTGCATATTCTTCATTAGCGGCGATAAGTTCGGCGAATGAACATGAGAAGCTCAATGTGATGGAAATTTTAGCCGAAGTTGACCCAGAAAAAATCCCTGAATTTACTCAACAGTGGGTCGATAGCGTCACTGAAGCAACGGAAAATATGCGCGCGGCGGATAGAGAAGCGATTGATATGGATCATACCGTCGCCGATGTGCTTTCGATGGTTGAAAAAGCGGCGCCTGAACATACGGAAGAGGTGGCAGGCATTGTGGAGCAAGCGTTAGAAGAGTATTCCAGCGACAATCAATCAATAGAAAGCGACGATACCGCACAGCCAGAAGATGAAAAAGAAGCAATAAAATAAATCGGTTATTGGTTATTATACCAATTCCATTTAATATTCGATCAATTTGAATACGCCGAAAAGACGCTGATCCGTCCTTGGTCGCTTGAGAAAAGGCCATCCATGGCCTTTGACACTTTTCTCTGCATCCAATTTTGTTCGCTCATTAAATTTTCTGAATGGGTAAAGCGGCCTCTTTATACGTTTAAAACATCATTATTAAGCATCAAAAATAAAACCAGATCTGATGATCTGGCTTTATGTATTTAGAACTGCTTTTAATTGAAGATTAAGGTTTTACTTGATGAGGAACCGCAATAAAGCCGGTGGTGATGCTCTCATCTCGTAACTCTACATTTTCAATCACATCCCCAATGTAGGTTTCGACTTTATCGCCGACCGAATCGTTATCTTCGGTAAAGTAAGCTATGTGGAATACCGCATCACCCTCATTGACCAAAGGCAGTGTTTGCTGGCCAATTACGATGCCTTCTTTTGGCGCTTTCATGGTAATTTCAACATGGCCAAGTGGCGAACTAATATACGCCAATACTTGCCCTTTGCTGACGCGATCCCCCAATGTCACCATAGTGCGCAAAATGCCATTACTGTCGGCGCGAACCCAACTGCTGGATTTCGCAATCACCGATTCAGGCACTTTTTTACGCGCTGGACGCAACATACCAAGTTCTTGCATTACCCGTGTGATCCCCAATACACCAGCACTGATCGCGATCGGCTCAAAGCGTAGTGCTTCACCAGCCTCGTAAGTTAATACTTGAATACCGTGTTTTTCTGCTTCGGCGCGTAAAGATCCATCACGCAACGCGGCATCAATAATAACCGGAGTACCAAACGCTTTTGCGATGCGCATGGTTTCAGCATTGTCTAAACAAGCACGAATTTGCGGCAAGTTAGTGCGGTGGATCGCGCCAGTATGTAAGTCAACAATGTAATCGGCTTGTTGTGCCACCTTAGTAAAGAAAGTATGCGCAATACGTGAAGCTAATGCGCCTTTCTCTGAACCCGGGAAGCAACGGTTTAAATCGCGGCGATCGGGCAGGTAGCGTGACTTATGAATAAAGCCAAAAACATTGACAATCGGCGCAGCAATTAAGGTGCCTTTTAATTTACTGGCATCGGTTTTTTCAATAATCTGACGCACGATCTCTACGCCATTGAGTTCATCGCCATGAATCGCCGCATCCAATAGCAAAGTCGGACCGGCATATTTACCATGAATGATCTCAACCGGGATCGATAATGGTGAATTGGTGTACAACTTCGCTGTTTCAATTTCCATTACTTTACGTTCACCGGCAGCGATTGAGTTACCCATGAATTCGAAAGCTGGGTTCTTTTTCACCCTTTTTTTAGCGGGTGCAGCAACATTCTCACTTGGTTGAGTATCGGTTGCTTTAATTGACTTCGATTTAGCCTCGTCCACGGGTTTTGGTTCCTTTTTCAGATGCATTCTTTTCAATGAATTCAATGATCATCCCTGCAACATCTTTCCCTGTTGCTGCCTCAATGCCTTCAAGACCTGGTGAGGAATTGACTTCCATCACTAATGGACCGCGAGAAGAGCGTAGTAGATCCACGCCTGCGACGTTTAAGCCCATAATTTTTGCTGCGGCGACGGCGGTTTTACGCTCTTCTGGGGTGATTTTCACCAGTGATGCCGTTCCGCCTCGGTGTAGGTTTGAACGAAACTCACCTTCGCCCGCTTGACGTTTCATGGCGGCGATCACCTTATCGCCAATCACAAAACAACGAATATCCGCACCGCCCGCTTCTTTAATATATTCTTGTACCATGATGTTGGCTTTAAGCCCCATGAAGGCTTCCAGTATGCTTTCGGCTGCTTTACGAGTTTCGGCTAATACCACCCCGATACCTTGGGTGCCTTCAAGCAATTTGATCACCACGGGCGCGCCGCCAACCATTTCTAATAAGTCTTTAATATCATCCGGTTTACTGGCAAAACCTGTAATTGGCATGCCAACGCCTTTACGCGAAAGTAACTGCATTGAACGTAACTTGTCACGCGAACGAGTGATCGCCACCGATTCATTGACAGGGTAAACATTCATCATCTCAAACTGACGTAAAACCGCAGTACCATAAAAGGTCACCGATGCGCCAATACGTGGAATGATGGCATCAAAAGCTTTTAATTCTTCACCTTTAAAGTGAATTTGTGGCTGCTCTGAGTTGATGTTCATATAGCAACGTAGGGCATCGATCACTTTCACTTCGTGACCACGAGATTGTGCCGCTTCAATTAAACGTTTGGTTGAATACAATGACTTATTACGCGATAAAATTCCGATTTTCATAATGAACTGTCCTTGAGAAATAGTTGAAATTAAGTAATTAAAAATGAAGCGCTAGGATCGACGATGATTTTATTTTGCATCGCGGTGCGGCCTAAGAGCATGCGAAATAACATGTTTTCTCGATTAGTGAGGGTCATTTCGATTGGCCAGTCTTGATGGTTAAACCTAAGTGTAGTCTCAATCACATATCTTTGTTCTTGATGACCACCAGAGTCTTTGACTGTCCTTTGATCGAGCACTTTGGCTTCACACTCTTTTACATATTCATCGTTATTTTGTAATGGGTGAACCCAGAAGCGAACCCAAAGCTCATTATCGCGCTCGAAGGTTTCGAGTTTGAAGGTATGTAAACAGGAACTGCGCGCACCAGTATCAATTTTGGCTTTGATGAGATCAATTCCAAGGTCAGGCAAGCAAAGCATTTCACGCCATCCAACGATGATTTTATCTGTCATAGTTTTTTGATCACTAAGGTTAAGTTTCATGCCACTACAAAATGTAGGTCTTTATTGAATATAACAAGTTATTAACGCCATGAGTAGCGAATGTTGCGGACCTTAACAATTATGTGAAGTCACGTCTTGTGAAATGTTTTTCCTGTCACGATAAAAATAACTTGTTGGTCTTTAAACGGTTTATAAGGTGAATTTGATAGGCGTTATGGCATAAAAAAAGCCAGACAAATGAGCCTGGCTTAATCGATATTTTATGTAGATTGTTGCTTAGAAATCGTAACGGATACCCGCTTGCAGTTGGTCATCTAAGTCGTCGATTTGCTCAAACTTGTAACCGACATAAGTGCGTAGGTTGCTGTTGAATTTGTAAACGGTTTCCAACGCGAAGTTATCGACTGCATCGTCATCGCCATCATTGGTGGTTGCGTAGTTATAAACACCAACGAACGTCCACTGTTGGAACTTATATTGAGCCGAGATTTCGTAGCCATCATTGTCACCAATGGCGTTATCATCATTATTACTTATTTCGTATAGGGCACCAAAAGTGAAGTCAGCAATAGAGTATTGTGCGCCTAAGTCTACTTGATTTACGTCGTTATCAGCCGATTTGCCGCCAGCATAACCCACACCAAGATCAAGACCAAAATCAAATGAGTATTTAGCGCCAAGTGAATATTGATCGCTGTCTTTATCTTCGCCAGCGACATAGTTAGCACCAATGGTTAAACCAGAAAATTTACCTTCATAAGCAAAGTTATTGCCACGTTTATCTTTACCTGCGTTAATCGCTAACTCGCCATCGGCATCTGCGCCAAAGGTTGCCATGGTATCGGTAAAATCGGTGATCATCACTAATGCAGTATCTTGTTTACCGTATGAGAAATTACCAATTTCAGTGCCAATACCAGCAAATAGGTAACGAGTGAAAATAGGTTCACCACTGGTGTAGACTTCATTTTCATAAGTACCAAAGCCGGTTAAACCATCGCTAATTTGAGTGTTACCTGAGATATTGATACGAGCACGGGTTTTATCGTCAAAGTTACTTTTCGTTTTTAAACCTGCGGCATCATATTCATTATTATTTGACACATTAAAACGAGCTTCAGCACGACCACCTAAAGTGATTTCTGAACTGTCATCTTTGTAGACAGAAGCGGCGATTGAAGAAGTTGAAATAAGTGCTGCAAGAACAGCGGAAGCCAGTACTGCTTTTTTCATTGTATTGATCCTATTGATTTAATGAGACTTACATGTCTTCTTTGGGGTTGCGATTACTCTAAAAGAGAATTGTGAAGCATTGATGTCGCAAATGTTACAGTTTGATTTCATTCATTAGGATTGATAAAAGTATGCTTTTTCATTGGAAATTTGCGATGGAGATAAAAAAATCGCCAAAAACGGGAGGTGTTTTTGACGATTTTTTTGAAGTGAAAACTTGTTAGTTAAAAATGCGAACAGGAAGTGTACTTAATCTGCGAGGTAAATCGCACCGAGCACAGCAAGGCGAGATGCACCCGTTGCGGCAGGCAAGTTACCCGGTAGGCGATGGATAGTTTGATGAGCAAGCCAAGCAAACGCCATTGCTTCCATGTAATCGGCATCTATTCCATATTGTAGGGTGTTTCCCACTTGCCACTGGGGAAGAAGCTGTGCCAGTCGTTGCATCAGTAAAGGGTTTTGTGCGCCGCCGCCACAAGCCAACAACTCGTTTAGGTTATTTTGTTGTTCAAATTTTTTCACCTCTTCTGCAATCGTGAGGGCGGTTAATTCGGCTAACGTTGCTTGTACATCGGCAATAGAGGTCGAAAAATTCACGAGGATATTTTCAAGCCAAGGCAGGTTGAATAATTCACGTCCGGTACTTTTAGGCGCAGGGTGTTTAAAATAATCTTCTTGCAGCATGGTTTGTAGCAGCGCTTGATCAACTGTGCCACTGAGCGCGAGTTGAGCGTCTTTATCGTAAGCTTGCTGATAATGCTTTTGTACCCATGAGTCCATCAACATATTGCCCGGGCCGGTATCATAGCCGGAGGTTTGGTCACCATTAATAATCGACAAATTGGCAATACCACCAATATTTAAAATCACAATATTATTGTCTAAATGATCAAATAAGGCTTGATGAAATGCTGGCACTAAAGGTGCACCTTGGCCGCCTAATGCCATATCTTTACGGCGAAAATCGGCCACAGTTGTCACGCCAGTTTTGGCGGCAATAATATTGGCATCACCGATTTGCATGGTAAATGGGTAGGTTGAGTCTGGCGCATGAAACACGGTTTGACCATGACTGCCAATTGCTGTTATTTCACTTGGGGCGGTATTGCTGGTGGATAGCAATTGATTGACCGCATCGGCAAACACATGCCCAAGGCGATGATCGATTTCACCGATCTTAATTAAGTTGGTTTGCTGACCAATACACACATCCAATACATCGGCTTTAAGATCGGGCGGCATCGGGAAAAAATCATGCGCTAACAATTTGATTTGTTTGCCATCTGTAGTAACTAGTGCGGTATCGACCCCATCTAAACTGGTGCCCGACATAATGCCAATGTACTTTTCCATAAATCGTCCTTTAACAGCAATATTGTGCTTTGAGTATACCCTCATATAGTGTCAAAATATGGCGATAGCATCGTGATTTAGTCATATTTTAAAAGGAATAACGAATGGGTCCATTGTGGTTAGATGTCGAAGGGTTTGAAATCGACGCAGTAGAAAAAGAAATTCTGGCGCATCCAACCGTGGGCGGCGTGATTTTATTTGCGCGTAACTACCACGATAACGAGCAATTATTGGCACTCAATAAATCGATTCGAGCAGCAGCGAAGCGTCCGATTTTAATTGGTGTGGACCAAGAAGGTGGGCGTGTACAGCGTTTTCGTGATGGTTTTACCGCGATTCCTGCCGCCAAAGATTACGCCAACATGCTCGATGGCGTCAATGCGGCAAAAATGGGTGGCTGGCTAATGGCAGCCGAGCTGATCGCACACGATATCGATTTAAGTTTTGCGCCAGTCTTGGATAAAACCTTCCAATGTAAAGCGATAGGCAACCGCGCATTTGGCGAAGACTTAGCCACCATTTTGAAATACAGCAGCGCTTATATGCAAGGCATGAAACAAGTCGGCATGGCCACCACAGGTAAACATTTTCCTGGTCATGGTGGGGTGGTGGTCGATTCGCATTACGAAACCCCATTTGATCAGCGCGATGATATTTTTGAAACTGATATGGCGATTTTTAAAGCGCAAATTGAAGCCGGAATTCTCGATGCCATGATGCCCGCGCATGTGGTGTATCCTAATTACGATGATCAACCTGCTAGTGGTTCAAGCTATTGGTTAAAAAAGGTATTACGAGATCAACTTGGCTTTGAAGGGATCGTATTTTCCGATGATTTAAACATGGAAGGGGCGAGCATTATGGGCGGTCCTGCCGAGCGTTCGCTTAAATCGATGCAAGCCGGTTGTGACATGGTGTTGATGTGCAATAACCGCAAAGCCGCGATTGAAGTGCTCGACAACTTGCCGATCACCGAAGTGCCACAAGCGATGTCATTATTAAAACAACAAAGCTTTAGTTTGAATGAACTGCAATCGACACCAGAGTGGCAGCAAGCTCATCGCGTCATGAATGCGCATATGGAACAGAAAAAATAATCCACGCCTTGTCGTTAACCAGCTTAAAATCATAAATAAAACCTAAGTGAATTCGTTTACTTAGGTTTTTTTTGATTTAAGAGTTGTGCGTTATATGCAAGTCAATGGGAAAATAGGCTATTAAAACACCCTATTGTTATGTTATAACATTTCCATTGTATTAATGGTGAATGAGAAGAAGATGAATGAGACAAGGTTATATCGACTGCCTGTTACCGTACTATCAGGATTTCTAGGCGCGGGAAAAACCACGGTTTTAAGCCATATTCTAAATAATAGAAAAGGTAAAAAAGTGGCGGTGATCGTGAACGATATGAGCGATCTCAATATCGATGCCGCAATGGTAAGAAGCGGTGTATCGCTTAATCATAGTGAAGAAAAATTAATTGAAATGAGCAATGGCTGCATTTGCTGCACCTTACGAGAAGACTTATTGATCGAAGTTACTAAGCTAGCTCAAGAAGGAAGATTTGATTACTTAGTGATTGAATCTACCGGCATTTCTGAACCTTTACCGGTTGCAGAGACCTTTACTTTTACTGATGATAATGGCCAATCGTTATCAGACTTAGCGACGCTCGATACCATGGTGACAGTGGTGGATGCGGTTAATTTTTTAAACGATTATCAACACGCTGAGATGTTACAAGACACCACGCAACATCTTGGTGATGACGATGAACGAAGTGTTGCTGATTTATTGATCGATCAAGTTGAGTTCGCGGATGTCATTTTAATGAGTAAAACTGACTTGATCGGGGCGAGTGAAATTGCGCAATTAACCGCTATTCTAAAAACATTAAATACCACCGCTCGGATTATCCCTATTTCACAGGGTCGAGTGGACATCAAGTCTGTTTTAGATACTCATCTATTTGATTTTGAACGCGCACAGCAAGCAGCTGGATGGCTAAAAGAGATCCGTGGAGAGCATGTTCCAGAAACAGAAGAATATGGCATTAGTAGTTTTCATTATCTCGCTCGTCGCCCATTTCATCCTGAACGTTTTTATCAATTTCTGCATGCGCTAGAACCGTTCGGTAAACTTCTCCGATCGAAAGGGTATTTTTGGTTAGCCAGTCGAGCTGATATGGTCGGACAATGGAGTCAGGCTGGTGGTATCGCCGATCATGGCTTTGCGGGGATGTTTTGGAGCGCGATTGCCAAAGAAGACTGGCCCACTGATAAAGCCTCACTTGATGAAATTCACAAAGCTTGGCTTGAACCTTATGGCGATCGACGACAACAACTTGTTTTTATTGGGCAAGGACTCAATAAAGAAGCGATGATCCAAGCTTTGGATATGTGCTTGCTTAATGATGAGGAATTAAAAACAGGCGCTTGGCAAGATTTTACCGACCCTTTTCCAATCTGGGAGTTTGCTCATGCGTAACGCTGAATCCTCGCGCCATATTGCTTTAGATGACACTGCAATTCAAAAAGTCGCAATAGGTGAACATGCACAAATTTTAAGTCAGATTTATCAACCAGAAAATAATATTTCAATTTGGCAAAGAAAAGTATCTCATGATCTAGAGGCGAGTATCCAAGCTCATTTGCTTCAAGGTTTAACTGTAAACATTAAAAAGACCGTTACCCCAGACAGCGTTAAAGCGGATATTTTTCCAAGCTTGGAAGATTGGGAGTGTCGTGATGAATTAATCGCAGATATTTCAATATTAGTGGCAATGTTCTGCTGCTTATTTGAATTACGCCATGTCGGATTACGACTCGCAACATTAGATCGGGCAATGTGTCCAAGGTTTCATGTTGATAATGTGCCATGTAGGTTAGTGACGACCTACAGTGGCGTTGGAACTCAGTGGTTGGCGCACCATGAGGTTAATCGAAAGCGCTTAGGAGCTGGAAATCAAGGTTTACCCGATCATCAATCTGGTTTATATCCTGACAGCGATTCGATTCAACAATTAAGAATGGGGGATGTGGCTTTATTGAAAGGCGAAATGTGGTTAGGAAATGAAGACTCAGGCTTAGTCCACCGCTCTCCTGAATTGACCGCAATAGATAAGACTCGGCTGTTTTTATCCCTTGATTTTAATTGAGATCAGAAGTCTTGTGGGCATCGCAGTCAGGTTAGGAATACCTGACTGCAATTTTTATTTTAGCGTATACACTTAATATGCATATTGGTGAATTTTATCATTCAAAGCAACGAATCGTTACTCGCTCATTTTGATCAATCAGTTTGAAACAAGGGAGTAGACAATGAAGCAAAAACAACTCGAATTTATTCAAGGCTTACCCAAAGTCGAACTGCACCTGCATATCGAAGGTTCTCTTGAGCCAGATTTAATGTTTGAACTGGCCAAGCGCAATCAAGTCTCTATTCCTTTCTCCTCACCGCAAGAAGTGCAAGCGGCATATCAATTCAATAACTTGCAATCCTTTCTTGATATTTACTATCAAGGTGCGAACGTTTTGATCCATGAACAAGATTTCTACGATCTGACGTGGGTATATTTATTGCGTTGTCAGCAAGATAACGTGGTCCATACTGAAATTTTCTTTGATCCGCAAACTCATACTGCGCGGGGTATTGCGTTTGACACTGTAATTAATGGCATTGATAAAGCGCTAAAAAAAGGCAAAGAAGATCTTGGGATCTCAAGCCAAATCATCATGTGTTTTTTGCGTCACTTAGATCAAGATTCGGCTTTTGACACCTTACAACAAGCCCTGCCGTTTAAAGATAGAATTGTTGCCGTGGGTTTGGATTCATCCGAGGAGGGTCATCCACCGGAAAAATTTACCGAGGTTTTTCAAGCCGCGATCGCACATGGTTTCTTAACCGTCGCTCATGCCGGAGAAGAGGGCCCTGCGAAGAATATTCATAACGCTATAGCATTGCTGGGTGTCTCGCGGATCGATCATGGAGTACGTTGTGTTGACGATCCCGCGCTGGTGAAACAGTTAATTACCGATCGCATGCCATTAACTGTATGTCCACTTTCTAATACAAAGTTGAAGGTATTTGAAACCATGGTCGATCACAATGTTGTTGAGTTATTGCGGCAAGGCGTATGCGTGACGATTAATTCAGACGATCCCGCTTATTTTGGCGGTTACATGAATGATAATTTTATTAGCGTTGCCGCGGCGCTACCAGTCACAAATAAGGAGTTAATGGCATTGAGCTTTAATGCGATTGAAGCAAGCTTTATTTCCGATGCCGACAAGCAAAGGCTAAGTGATTTAGTGCAGCAGTATGGCGCAAATTATTGATGCTTCTAACTAAAAAATCACAATTTAAGAAGGTTGTACACCACCATAAACATCAATCGTTAGTCCTCTTTGTTTGGCATAGTGTTGAGGGGTTAAGCCTATTTGTTTTTTTAGAGTGCGGATCAAATGAGGTTGATCGCTAAATCCAAAACGAGCGGCAATGTCTGCCCAGTCAATATCAGCGATATCACGTTGATATAAATACTCCAGCATTGCTTCTAATCTCATCATTGCTTGGCATTGTTTTAACGTTAAGCCTGTTACTCGGTTAAAGCTTCTTTCGACCGTACGCTGTGAGCAATTTAGCTTAAGGCCTAACTGTGAGATCGAGGTATCTTGTAAAAAAGAAAGCGTCTTGCGGGTCAGTTGGCTATGTTGATCTTCTTTAGTTGATTGCAACCAAACCAAAAATAGAACATCGAGCTGCTTGGTTATTTTATCGGGATCTAAGCGAGCGAGATCAATTAAAGATTGTGTTGTGTTAGTGAGTGGGTGAGCATCGTTTTGTGTTCTATCTTGTTTATTTAACTCGGCATTAGCAGAAGAAGAAAAGCGGAGCAGACTCTCAATGGTTGTTGCTTGTACTGAATCTAAATGGCAATTGTGAATAAGACTGAGTGAATACAAGGCACCAACACGAAATATTCTGGTCAAGCCCAATAGGACACCTGACTTTGTAATTTTTCATAGTCGATTGGCGTTAAATCACCAAGCGTAGTATGCAACCTTTCATGGTTGTAATACCGGATATATTCTTCAACATCTTCT
>NZ_JAAUWS010000067.1:0-10980 GCF_014694465.1 Vibrio sp. S11_S32
GACCAAGCGTAAATAGGTGTTTAAAATGATTAGGGTCGTACATTGAAAAGCCTAACGTGATACTTTCACGTTATTGTATTCGAAAGACTTACTGCGTTGAAGTCGCAACCGAAGGTTGCTTATCTTGATGCTAAGTTTGTTAAGGCATGGCAAGCGCCGCATTTATCCGATCAAATTGGTTTAACCCTAACGGAAATTATCGATGCAGCGTGTGAGCAACGGGTGAAAGGTTTATTTGTGATGGGCGAAAACCCAGTATTAAGCGATCCAAACCAAGCGCACGTGTTAGCAGGGCTAGAAGAATTAGACTTCTTAGTAGTACAAGATATTTTCTTAACCGAAACCGCTGAATATGCCGATGTAGTACTACCTGCTTACTCATTTGCGGAAAAAACGGGTCATTTCACTAATACCGAGCGCCGAGTACAACGTTTGATCCCTGCTGTGAAAGCCCCAGGTGAAGCGCAAGAAGATTGGTGGATCATCCAACAAATTGCCAATGCGATGGGAGGAGATTGGAACTATCAGAAAGTCAGTGATATCACCACAGAGATCACCCAACTGACGCCACAATATGCGCATATTAGTTGTGATAATATTGGCCCTGAAGGGTTGCAATGGCCATGTAATGAGGCGAATCCGCAAGGTACTCGTTTAATGCACAGCAAAGGCATTTTACGTGGTAAAGGTAAATTAATTCCAACCACGTTTAAATATGCGGCCGAATTACCCGATGATGATTACCCATTAGTGCTGACCACCGGACGTGTGCTTGAGCAATTTCATACCGGTACTATGACGCGCAAAACCAAAGGCTTAGATAACCTTGCCGGCCCTCGCGCCATGATCAGTGTGCAAGATGCGGAAAAACTGGCTATTCACAATGGCGAAATGCTACGAGTATCGAGTCGTCGTGGTGAAATTAATATTGCGGCATTCGTCACCAAGCGTATGCAACAAGGGGTAGTATTTATCCCATTCCATTTTGTTGAAGCAGCAGCGAACCGCTTAACCATTGAGGCAACTGATCCGTATGCGCGTATTCCTGAATTTAAGGTTGCCGCAATTAAGGTCGAGAAAGCTCAGGTTGCGCCACCAGCAATAGTGGAATTTGAAAGCGTAAATTAGATCGAGGTTAATTGATTATGTTTATTCCACTTAAATATGATCAATTTTTATCAGATATAAAGTAATTGGAATTCGCCCCGAGATGGGATTTCTTTTAAAGAGATCGCGCATCACGGGGCTTTTTTATGCGTTGAGTTTATCGAGTTATATCAATTCCATTTAAAATTTGATCAATTTGAATACACCGAAAAGACGCTGATCCGTCTTTGGTCGCTTGAGAAAAGGCCATCCATGGCCTTTGACACTTTTCTATGTACTCAATTTTGAACGATCTTTAAATTTATGGAATTGGTATTACTTGGGCATATGCTGATGGCGAGGCTTGTTTTGAGATCGAGTTAAGAGCAAAATAAGTCAACTTAGTAATATGGACTGATACTTGTTATGAAACTTTCTGATATGCGTCGTGAGTACGCGTTAAGTGCCTTAAAACGTGAAGATTTAGAGCAAAATCCTGTAGATCAATTTAATCTGTGGCTGCAACAAGCGATTGATTTTGGGTTAAATGATCCGAGCGCAATGACAGTGGCAACCGTCGATGAACATGGACAGCCATTTCAACGAATTGTGCTGCTTAAAAATGTCGATAACCAAGGATTTGTTTTTTATACCAACCTTGGCAGTCGCAAGGCTTTACACTTACAACACAATAATAAGATCAGCTTACATTTCCCATGGCATGCAATGGAGCGTCAGGTTCATATTACCGGCACGGTTGAAAAACTCACCGCGATGGAAAATATGAAATACTTCACTTCTCGTCCTAAAGAAAGTCAGCTTGCCGCTTGGGCGAGTAAGCAAAGTAGCCGTATCTCTGCGCGAGGCGTGTTAGAAGGTAAGTATTTAGAGCTAAAAGAAAAATTCGCCGAAGGCAAGATCCCTGTCCCTAGTTTTTGGGGTGGTTATCGAATTAAAGTCGATAGCATGGAGTTTTGGCAAGGTGGTGAACGCCGTCTGCATGATCGCTTTATTTATGTGAAACCTCAGCTCGATCAATCCAACTGGGATATATCTCGCTTAGCACCGTAAATTATCTAGGGTTTCGAGAGCATCAGTAAGATCTTTGCGGATTTACAGTGTAAATTAAAACCCAGTCAATAGAATGATTTTAGCTCTATGATTTATAAAGAGTTGTTGGAATTACCATCACCGTAGTTTACTTGCTCTTGATCATCGTTCCAGAACTATGATCAAGAGAGAGCAATATAGGATCAAACTCACGCATTCAGTGTTGGAACCGAGGGGGAAAAGGGATGGCTGAATTTGACATCAATGCTGAACCTAAAACGGCGCAAGTGCTCACTCTGCCAAGTTATATGGAAAGACACCAGCATGGCTATCCGCAGATCGTGATTGGCTTAAAAGGGCGCGCTGAGTTTGAAGTGGATGGCGAAGTGAAGCTTATTGGCCCTGGACAAGGTTGCATTGTACCGGCGGGTTATGATCATCGTTTTGGCGGTATTGGTTTATCCGATATTTTAGTGCTGAATTTTTTTATGGAGATGGAAGCGGTTGATAGTGATTTGAATGAACGCGTGAATGCCTTATTAGAAAAAGACATTTATTTTCAACTCGATCTTCCAATCCAACAGTTAGTGCAATTATTGGTTAAAGAAATACAGGCCGATCCAGATGATGTATGGTTATGCCAAGCTTGCCAAGACACTATTATTGCTCTATTACATCGCCATACTAAACCTTTTGAAATGCTCAAAAAAGGTAACCGTTTGAATATCGACCTTATCGATCGCTATATTCAACAACATTTAGCCAGCAAAATATCGGTAGCAAATTTAGCGGCTTGCGTTTTTTTAGGTGAAAGTCATTTTCATTTGTTGTTTAAATCTCAAGTTGGCTGTACCCCGCATCAATACATTGTGCAGAAAAGAATTGAATTAGCACAAAGTTTAATTAAAGAAGGGCAATATAATCTTGGTCATATCTCTCAACTTGTTGGTTTTTCAGATCAAAGTACGTTTACCAATAATTTTTGTCGTTTAGTTGGCGTATCACCGTCTCATTACCGAAAAAACCTTTCATAACTCTGCTAATTTACCGTTATTAAAAATATGTGACAATGTTGGTTTTTTGTAAATTAACTGAGTTTTAGTTAAATTAAACGTAGTTTTAACCGTTTTTTGTGGTTTAAATAGCACTACACTCTGTGCATTGATGGAGCCTTAAAGAGTGAGAAGTGCATGTTTACTGCAACGGATGTGTTATCAGCCGAGTTTAATCAACAACCCTTAGAGCAACTTTGGGAATTAATTTCACCGTTGTATATGGTGGATGAATCGACTTGGTTAAAACAATTACTGCCACTTGCTACGCCCAGTGAGCAAGAAAAACAAACCATTCAAGCCAAAACTACCGCACTCATTCAAGCGATCCGTGCTGACAAAAAATCGGTGCAGATGGTTGATGCTTTGCTTTTAGAGTACAGCCTCGATACTCATGAAGGCATTTTATTGATGTGCTTAGCCGAAGCGTTAATGCGTATTCCTGACGCTGCCACTGCCGATGCCTTGATCCGCGACAAACTGAGTGTGGCGGATTGGAAATCTCACTTAAAAAATTCTGACTCAGTGTTTGTTAATGCGTCTACTTGGGGATTGATGTTAACCGGCAAAGTGGTTGGCTTACATGAATCGAAAACGCAAAGCCCATCGCAAGGCCTTAATCGGTTAGTGAATAAATTTTCGGAGCCGGTGATCCGTCAAGCAATGAACCAAGCGATGAAAATCATGGGACATCAGTTTGTATTGGGTCGCACCATTGTGGAGGCGCAAAAAAATGGCAAAGGCATGCGCGACAAAGGATATACCTATTCCTATGACATGTTAGGTGAAGCGGCGCTGACCACCGATGATGCCAAAAAATATTTTAACGATTATTTAATGGCGATAAGCGCGGTAGGCAATGATAAGTTTAATCATGAGGTTAGCCCAGCGCCATCGGTTTCGATTAAGTTATCGGCATTGCATCCACGTTATGAAGTGGCAAATAAAAAGCGGGTAATGACGCAAATGTACGCCACGGTAGAGCAATTGATCGTTCACGCCAGACAATTGGATGTGGCATTAACGATTGATGCCGAAGAAGCGGATCGGCTTGAAATGTCGCTTGAGCTATTTGAAAAGCTATACCGAAGTGAGGCGGCAAAAGGTTGGGGGAAATTTGGGTTGGTGATCCAGTCTTATTCTAAACGCGCTTTGCCGGTTTTGGTGTGGTTGAATGCATTAGCCAAAGAGCAAGGCGATGTGATCCCTCTTCGTTTAGTCAAAGGCGCGTACTGGGACAGTGAAATCAAATGGTCACAACAAGCTGGATATTTAAATTATCCGGTTTATACCCGTAAAGAGTCTACCGATGTTGCCTATCTAGCTTGTGCTCGTTTTTTATTAAGTGAACAGGCTCGTGGCAATATCTTCCCGCAATTTGCCAGTCATAACGCCCATACTGTAAGTGCTATTGCCACTATGGCTGCACACAAAGAGTTTGAGTTTCAACGCTTGCATGGCATGGGAGACTCGCTTTATCACCATGCGATGGCGGCTTATCAGCAATCAGTACGGATCTACGCACCGGTTGGAAGTCATAAAGATTTATTGCCGTATTTGGTGCGTCGTCTACTTGAAAACGGTGCCAATAGTTCGTTTGTGCATCGTTTAGTGGATGCTCGCTGTCCGATTGATGATTTAAACCAACACCCAGTGGATACTTTATTGGCCAATGAGCGATTTGATAATCCTGCCATTCCTCTGCCACGCGAAATTTTCAGCGATAGAAAAAACTCAATCGGTGTCAATGTTGATATCTTAAGTGAAGTTCAGCCATTTGAAGCTAAAGTGAATCAATGGCTAGAGAAAACTTGGCAAGCAGGGCCGATAATTAATGGTAACGCCCTGTATTGCCATGACAATTTTCAGCAAGATCAAACCAAACCCGAAAGCATGATCAAGGATGATATTCAGGCAGATGCAGAGATCCAAATGATCACAGCGCCTTATGATAGAAGGATCCAAGTGGGATCGGTGCAATTTTCAACCCTTGATCATGTTTCCGCTGCAATTGAAGGAGCGAAATCATGCTTCCGTGAGTGGAACAGGCTTAGCTATCAGATTCGCGCTGAAAAATTAGACCGTTTAGCGGATCTTTTAGAAGATCACTTAGCTGAACTGGTGGCGCTATGTCATAAAGAAGCGGGCAAAACCATTCACGATAGTATTGATGAAGTGCGTGAAGCTGTCGATTTCTGCCGTTTTTATGCCAAACAAGACAATATATTCTCGCCGCAGTCAGTGAGCGATTTTGATGGTGAACAACGCGACATGACCCGAGAAGGCCGAGGAGTCTTTGTTTGTATCAGCCCTTGGAACTTCCCGCTGGCGATTTTCTTGGGGCAAATTTCTGCCGCTTTAGTCAGTGGTAATACCGTGATAGCCAAACCGGCTGAGCAAACCAGTTTAATTGCCGCTCGCGCAGTCGAACTTATGATGGAAGCTGGCTTTCCTGCTGGCTCTATTCAATTGCTTCCGGGAAATGGTGCTTTGATCGGACAAGCACTCACATCCAATCCTGCTATTGCGGGGGTTGCCTTTACCGGCTCAACCCCAACCGCACAACGTATTAATACCACTTTGGCGCAACGTGAAGCTGCACCGGTCCCCTTTATTGCTGAAACTGGCGGTCAAAATGCCATGATTGTTGATAGCACCGCGCTGCCTGAGCAAGTGGTGCGTGATGTGTTGCGTTCTGCATTTGCTTCTGCTGGCCAACGTTGTTCTGCGCTCCGAGTGTTGTATGTGCAGCAGGATGTGGCCGACCGCATTATTGAATTAATCAAAGGTGGGATGAGAGAGCTTTCAGTCGGTTTACCGTATTTACATAGCACCGATGTTGGGCCTGTGATTGATACGGCGGCCAAAGATAAGTTAAATGCCCATATTGATTCGATGCGACATGCACAAAAGGTGGTTGCACAATTGTCGTTGACGGAGGAATGTCAACATGGTGATTTTGTGGCCCCGACTGCAATTGAAATTAATGACATTAATGTGCTCACCGAAGAGAAATTTGGCCCTGTACTGCATATTATTCGCTTTAAAGCCGATCAATTACCTAAAGTGGTCGAAGCGATTAATCGTACCGGCTTTGGTCTTACTATGGGGGTCCATAGCCGTAATGAAACCACTTATCGTTGGGTCGAAAAACACGCTCGAGTGGGGAACTGTTATATCAACCGCGATCAAGTTGGCGCGGTGGTTGGCGTTCAGCCTTTTGGCGGGCAAGGTTTATCGGGCACGGGCCCAAAGGCTGGCGGACCGCATTACTTGTATCGTTTTACCCAACAGGTCTTAGCCCAATTAAGTCAGGTAAACTCGCATTCACAAACCGATTCAACTCAAGCTTAGGAGTCACATTATGCAGACAATAACACGTTTTTCAGAAGTGACGGTTTTTGATGCCCAAACCGCATGGCAACAATGGAACTTAACCGAATACTCATTTAAAAGTGAGTGCTTACTATCGGTATTCAACTCATTAAATAAAATAGATGCTACGCTTAGTAACATTATGAACCTGAAAATTCAGCATGCTCAATCTTACCTCGCACAGCCGCAGATCATGCCTGGTCCAACAGGGGAAACGAATGAGTTGTACTGCGCAGGTCGTGGTGTGTGCGCCTTAGTGGTTGCGCCGACAACGGAAAATGTTGAGCAAGACAGTACTGATGAAAGACTGGATGAGCGATTAAAAATAGCCATGAGCTTTATGACTGCAGCGTTAATTGGCGGTAATAGTGTGGTGATGTGCTGTGATGATGAAAGCTTTAATCACAACATTCAGCAAGCGATTGGGACGACATTACCTGCGCATTTGGTTCAAATAGTCGCCTATGATGCTCATGCTAAGCTTATCAACAGCGAGATCGCGATTGCTGCATTGGTCGCAAAACCAGATATTCAGATCAAGATTAATCGTTTATTGAGCAGAAGGGATGGGGCGATTGTGCCATTAGTGACAGATGATCCAGACGCAGTAGTATCCGCATTTGATCCGGCTTTGGTGCTACGCTTTATTACTGAAAGAACCCGCACCATCAATATTACTGCGGTGGGGGGGAATGCAACATTATTGGAGTTAGGCAGTGGGCATTAACATTCACCCTATTAGCTCATTGTTTACTTGAATAAGAAATTTGATGCAAATTCAAAGGTTTTGGATTTTCATCTTCAACCCTTCAAGATAGAAGGGGCTTTTTATACACAACGAGGGATATTTTATGATCGAAAATAGCTTCGCGATTAGCGGCACTTTTATCGCGTATTTAATCTTAATGCTGGCGATAGGGTATTACGCTTATAAACGCACAGCTAACTCAACCGACTACTTTTTAGGAGGACGAACCTTAGGGCCATGGCCAGCGGCTTTATCCGCTGGTGCTTCTGATATGAGTGGCTGGTTACTGCTGGGTGTGCCGGGCTATGCTTATGCGTCGGGTCTTGAAGCCGGATGGATTTGTGGTGGTTTATTGGTCGGGACTTGGCTGAACTGGTTAGTCAGTGCTAAGCGGCTTAGAACTTACAGTATTACTACCGATGCCATTACCATCCCCGACTTTTTAGCCAGCCGTTTCTTGGATAAATCGAAGCTGATCCAAACCATTTCTGCCTTCTTCATTTTGTTGTTTTTCTTGTTCTATACCAGTTCTGGTTTAGTCGCTGGCGGGAAATTGTTTGAAACCGTATTTGGCTTAGATTATCGCATTGCAGTGGTTATCGGTGCGGTCTGTGTTATTTCCTACACCTTATTTGGTGGCTTCCTCGCGGTGGCCTGGACCGATTTAGTGCAAGGGTTACTGATGTCGGCAGCATTGCTGATTGTGCCAATTGCGGCAATGAACGGCGGATTCTCACAACTTGATATGGATGTCTCGGCTATTAACCCAGAACTGCTTGATATGTGGACCAATGCCAAAGGCGAGCCTATGACGGCGATTGCGATTATATCACTGGTGGCATGGGGTCTTGGTTACTTCGGTCAGCCGCATATTTTAGCGCGTTTTAAAGCGACTCGTAGCAATAAAGATTTAACCACAGCGCGCCGCATTGCGGTAATTTGGACGGCGCTTTCAATGTTTGGTGCGATCTTAGTCGGTTTAGTGGGCCTAGTGTATGTTACCGGCCATCCAACCCTTGAATTGGCCGATGGTGAGAAAATATTCATGATTTTGGTGAATGCGATCTTCCACCCAGTCATGGCGGGCATATTGTTAGCCGCGATTTTGGCGGCGATCATGAGTACCGCTGATTCGCAACTTTTGGTGTCTTCTTCCGCATTGGCCGAAGACTTCTATAAACAAGTGTTTAAACAAGATGCAACATCGGATCAAGTGGTCAAAGTTGGTCGTTTTGCCGTGATAGGGCTGTCAGTATTAGCGCTAACCCTTGCGATGGACCCAGACAGTTCAGTGTTAAGCTTAGTGTCGTATGCATGGGCAGGCTTTGGTGCGGCATTTGGTCCTACCATTGTACTGAGTTTGTACTGGTCGAAAATGAACCGTAATGGGGCGTTAGTTGGGATTTTAGTCGGTGGTATTACGATCGTAGTTTGGAAGCAACTTACCGGTGGTATTTTTGATGTATACGAGATTGTACCCGGAGTATTGTTCTCAACCATTGCTATTATTGCGGTGAGTATTTTAACCGGTGGTCCAAGTGACGGTGTTACGCAACAACATAAGAAGTTTAAGCAGCAGTTAATCGACCTTGATTAGAATATAAGGTATTAATCTCAGCATAATCAGCTCTTTAGTCATTTGATTAAAGGGCTTTTTTTTAGGTGGTTCATGTGAAAGTCATCCTCCATTTTATTGTTAGGAAATCGTCATTATATGCATGAGCTTACGCGAAGAGAAAAGGAATCTCGCTTGCAATTCTAACTGTAAACTGTCAATGCTATCGCCAGAAACTCGTCAGCCTGAATAGTGCGGCGCGAACGTAGTTCAGGATCTCCCACAGTCTTCGGCGACCAACCTTTTTTCATCAGCCAAAAAGGTGGCAAAAAGGCCGCTGCTAGAAGTTTTGTTTACCTTGGCTACAACACTCGATTGTTATCCCCAAAGTAATTGAAGTTACAGTGAGGCGGCAAGTAAGCGAAGCCCCATGAGCTTAGTTCACTAAGTGATTTGGGGTGAGTGAACGTAGCCAACAAAGCGGTAGCTTTAAGTAAGAAGGGGATAGATAACGGCTACAACCGCACATTCTTGTACGCAAGAAGCCTCACCAATCATCCATGATTGGTGTATCAAATAGAGTATTTCCACCAAGCAAAATTTAGGCAAGTTGGAGAAGAATTTTTAAACATCGAAAAAGCAATATAACAAATATGAATAGGTGTCGTGCAGCCGACACTTTATCTGGGTGTTGAACCAGCCTGAAGCTGCTTATTATTGTCAATTGGTCGAAGTTAGATGTCGTTTTTTATATCGGTTGCTTGTGTTCATCGGTATGATATTGAAAATTGTAATTTAAAGACGGTGTTGTATGTCCAACTACTTAAAAACCCAGCAAGCAGTGTATCGCGAACATGATTTTTCTAAACAGGATCTGCAAGATTTACAGTTTGAAGGCTGTAAGTTTTATTGTTGTGATTTCTCACGTTCAGACCTTAGCGAAACCAAGTTTATTGATTGTGTTTTTATTGAAAGTGGCAATGTTTTAGGCTGCGATTTTAGTCATTCAAAGCTAAAAGAGGTCAGTTTTCAACGCTGTAATTTGAGTATGGCAATTTTTGATGGTGCGGATGCGTTTGGGATTGAAATGCGTCATTGCCACTTAAAAGGCGCGAGTTTTTTACGCACTAATTTTGCCAACTATATTACCCATAACAGCTATTTTTGCTCAGCTTATATCACCAATTGCGATCTTTCTTATGCCAATTTAGAGCGTCAAAAATTAGAAAAATGCGATTTATTTGAAAACCGATGGGGCGGGGCTAACTTATCAGGAACCTCATTTAAAGGGGCTGATTTATCGCGTGGTGAATTTAGCCCAGAGCAGTGGCAGCAAGCCGAGTGGCTGGAAGCAAATTTATCTCATGTGGATTTAGAAGGCTTGGATATTCGTCGTATTAGCTTAACAGGGGCAATTATCTGCCAATGGCAACAAGAACAACTGTTAAGTAATTTAGGCTTAGTGGTGGTGTCTGATAACGTCTAGTCGTTATTCTTAGCCTTTATCTGTTCTGCTTCTTACTTTGATACAAGGCTTCGTCAGCGCGCTTATAAGTATCATCGAACAGATCATTATCTTCTCTTTGGCTGATCGGCGTTGAGCGTCGGTGCTGGTTTTGTTGGTGCGGTTCTTCATGGAATAGATAAAATTGATCGGTGCTTAATAACATCGGAAAACTGCTACTCCAAATGCGATCTAGCGTTGGTAGAATATAGTTATGTTATTGTAGATCGCGCGGCGGCTTACCGAGTCCAATCAGAGTACCGTTTAATAAAATATCTTTATAGCGATTATTATTGAAACCATATTCATCGCTGTCGGAATAGTAACGAATTGGAATAACCGATTGTGGGAATGGGGTATTTGGCGTCTCTAAAAAGAGCTCAAAGAGGTTTTTATTTTCGACGACACGCTTGCCTAAAACATCAACGGAACGTTGAAAATTTTGTATTAATCTATCAACGTCGGATTTAACATCATTCCAAGGGTAATCCCCCCGAAAAATAACTGCTGGCAAAAGTAGAATTTTCTCGTAATCTAAACGTAGGAGATTCAATATGAAAAAATCACGATACACGGACAGTCAGATCCTCTCCATACTAAAACAAGCTGA
>NZ_JAAUWS010000068.1:0-10787 GCF_014694465.1 Vibrio sp. S11_S32
TGCTGTTTAGTTTGGTTGTATTTGTAAGGCATTTGTTAATTATTCTGATATGAAAGGTCGATTAAAATAATAACCGACCCTGACAGTATTGCCTAATTGATTGTTTATCGAGCGATGCAACAAAGCCAATTTTGTTCAAATAACTCAACACTTCAGTTTAATTTTTGCTCAGTTGGTATTTTTTTTACAAAACTTTGCATGGCGAATGTTGAAGTTTTATTGTTATTGTGTGTCGCTATGAAATCAAGGTGGCTATGTTCGACTCTAGTATCGGTAATTTTGGTAGCGTTCCATTTTTTAAAATAAATCCATTAAGCGTAATTTTTTTGGTCTTATTTATAATTAATTGCCTTGCTACCTCGGCATTACAATCCAACTCTAGTTGATGGCTTTTCCTTAACTCTGTAATTATTTTAGATCTGTTGATCTTCTTATCATTGTGACTTGACTCATAAATATTGAACACGTTAGGGCTACATATAAAAAACCCTTCTGTGATAGCGATTACAACCGCTGCTCTGTTGTGATTGTGTTTAATTTTTTGGTTTTTTATTGATTCAGCTAACCAATGTAGAAAATCCTTAGCTGATACATCCATCACAGTGTTTTTATCACTCTTCCAAGCACTAACGAGAGCATTACCTCTTTGGAATTCATCTAGTGATTGACGATCTCTTGAAGCTAACCCGGCTAGTGGGTTTGGGTTTTGCATTCTCATTGGTTCTTGCGGTTTATTTGGTACGGAAAATGGGTTTATGTTCCCTTTTCTCACGTTCCCTTGAGTGATTTTCTGGTGCATATTGTCGTCATTGATTTGGTTTAAGTTTGGCGCGACAACCGGTTCACTAACCTTTGTTTGAACTGTTGTACTAGCCATTGGGTTTGAGTTTGGCGCGGCAACTGGATTACCAGCTTTTGGCATTGATTTTTTTGTCACTTTTTTGGTTGGAACAACAATGGTCGCACTCGCACTCTTCTTGGTTGGTGGTTTGTGTGTACTGCTTAGGTCCATGCTTATTATGCTGTTGGAGGTATCATTTTTCGAAGTGTCTTTTGATTTACTCGACTCTTTTGCATGGGTAGTTTCAGGGGTACTTTGTTGTTTAGCTTTGGCTTTTCGTCCATCTTGAGTTGTTTTGTCCTCAAATGTCGCATTCGCTTCTTGTAATCCTAACGTGTTATTAGGATCTAACTTGTCTTTCCGCATTTTTAAGAATGTAAGCTGTTGCTCCCAGACTGAATTATCTTCCTGTACTGCTTTAACTAAAATGTGATGAACTAAATCATCCGTTTCATGGTGTCTTTCTGTGTATCCAGCTTCGCATAGCATACTAAAAATAATAATATTATTTGTAGGTAGCACGGTGTATCCGGTTTCTTGTGCTAAACGACGGCAAGTTTCAACTGTCGGCTTTGATACGAGATATACATGTGTTTCTGATACCCACATCATGCCACCGGCTTTATTGGTTTTAACCTGACCTGATTCGATAGCCATTCTCAACATGTTAAAGACGATCTCTACCGGTGACGTAGAACCACCGGAATATTTCACACCGGCTTCATTTTTAGCTTCGACATTAGTACCCGACAACAAGTTCTTTTCGGCTGATTTTGCATCAGAATATTTTAATACGTCAGCTACCGCACCACCATCTTGATATTGACCAGCGATAGATTGTAGCCAGAACTGGAATAGCTTTGGGTAGCCTCTAATCCAACTTACACCTTCCTCCGGTATAATGTGCGTAAGCATTATAGGTGCGGCAGAAGTATGGGCTTTATGCCCTCTCATTGCTCTATATCTAAATTTGTAGAATGACCCTTCAGCTAGTGGTTGACTAGTCGGATTCCAAGCCTTCGGCTTACTATCAATGTTGCTTTTATAAACTACTTCAATGTCAGTAATGATTTTACCTATATCATGTAAAGCGGCAGCACAGAAACATGCGTATGCAAAAACATCAGCTTCATTTTCAACGTCTAATTCTTTGCCTGATTCTGAATATAGAAAATTACGACGGTACGTTCCTGATATGTACATAACGTCGAGAACGTGATCGATTAATCCACCGATATGTTGATGGTGGTTGTATTGAGAAGCTGGAAGACCTTGAATATATAGTATGAGATTGTCTATAACAGTTTGGTAATATATGCCTAGCTGAATTTTATTCATTCGTGCAGAGCTTAATATTCGCTGAATTTGGTCATTATGTTTTTCGGTCCAGTAATTTAGTGGTGGTACTTCGTACCAACCATTGTCGACTGGCTGTAGATAATTGACGTTTATTTGATTGGATTGTTTGGTCGGTTTTTTGTTTCTTTTCAGGAATGAAAGTGCCATATAGTATTCAACTCTTATCATGCTCATAATATTATGTGACCACTATATTGTTTTTGACATTTGCGCTCGGTATTGGGGGGGGGATATGTATTCTCACTACTACGTGTTATAATGTTTGTTCTAACTTATTGGGGTGTGTTGTTTATGGATTTGAATGTTTTTGGCGGTGCTGGGCTTGCTCTAACAATAGTAGCTTTTGTTGTTGTTTATGCTGTAGTCATGTTTGATTTTTTTACTCAGAAAAAACACAAAGCTGTTTTAAGGTTGGTTGGTGTGTTATCAATAGGCATTGCAGCGTCAGTTGTCAGCTACTTTGGTGGCTTGTATGTTGTTAGCGCAGTGATTTTAGTTGCTTATATCCATTACGTTTCAAAAGTACAAAAGTTTTGCCTGTAATTAATCTATTCTAAATGCCGCTTCTTTAAAGACCTCCCCCCCTCCCTTGTGTGTATGCTTCCTATATGGTTTAAAATTTATTTTAATAAATACCTATCCATGTAAATTTGGGAATTACCATGTCAAATACACCTAAAAAACAAAATGAAAATCTAAAAAAATTAAAAAGTAGCGCATTTATAAAGTCGTCGGTGTCCGGTCTTAATAAGCAAGATTTGATCAGCTTGAAAAGCAAAATCAATCACCAGCTTGACCAGTTCATTCAACAACTAGATCAGCAAGAAATGGAAGTCATCAGAAAGCGTAGGATTTTAGAAGAAGCACTAAAAGACTTGGATAGTAAAGGGCTGAGTGTTGACGACATTAAAGCATTAATAGACTAATATTCTCTAACCAGCAATTGAAATTACCCCATGAAAACAATTAATAATGTCAGCTCTTCTTTAGATGAAATAACCCTATCTGACTATGATGCAACTCTTGATCATTTAAGGCATCAACAAGTTAAAAAATGGAGCAACACTAATGAATTTGCCATGCGTGACATTGACGCAATAGAGGCATTTTTATACAACAACAAATGGTTTCTTGACGGAAACAGGCTAACTTATTCAGTGTTACTCGCCAAAGCAAGGCAAGAATTTGAACAAAGAAATGTAGCGGAACTGAAGCTGTAAGCGAATAGTCCTCCGCAGAAACATCCACACTATAATGTGGCCAGGAATGTGAGTTTGCTTTTATAGCTCACACTTCTGGCCCACACTAACAACTCAATTATCATAATAAGATAATAACATCGCTATCCAATCTCAATCGAATACATCCATCAAACCTACGCACACCAATAATATTACCATAAGTACCATAGCGGCAGTATTACACTAATAAGATAATAAGATAATAAGATAATGTACATATTTCGATATTATCGAAATATGATAAAGTCAATCTGACTAACGTATAAGTGACAGTGTAATGATAGAAAAAATACAAGGAATGGCACTAACCACCATACCAAAACCACTAGATATGTGCTTTACTAGTAAAACTAGTAAGTATTACTAGTAGTATGCTTGGTAAAATACACCATGAAAAATAAATACTTAAAATAAATGCTGATAAATCAGCAACTTAAATCTGGAATAGAGTTATATGAGTAACGCACTTAAAAATAGAAAAATAAGGCGGGTTGACCTGAAAAGGGATGATTCCGATCAGCTTGTTAAGAAAAAAATTAAACTCGCATCATTACCACCAAAGTCAAAGAAAGAGTTCTTTGCTATTTATGATTTTGTCTTTGATAGAAACCCATCGGTTGCTAGAACCTTTTATATGAGCGCACTCACTGGTTTGAGATATAGCGATTGTAGCTGGTTGATGTTCTCAGATTTTATAAGTGAAAACTCTAATAAATTCAAACCTCACTTTGACGTTATTCAGCAAAAAACATATAACATGGCTCTCACTAGGCTAAAGAATAAGCATATAAAGGACAATGGGCTAGATAGTAAAAATGTAGACATTAGTGATGATATTGTCGATAAATTGAAGTCAATTGCAGCGAAAAAGGCAAAACATACAGTCTACATAAATGAGGAAATTGAGTTTCTAGTACAAGAAATAATCAGCGAAAGAAAGTGGAAAAAAGTACCTGAAAATGGGAAAGATTTTCTCTTTGCTAATGATCATCATCATAGTGATGGATTGCCAGTTTGCACCAATGGAGCAAATCAGCATTTGGCAAAAGCAAAGACACACTTAAAGTTGGACTATCCATTAGGTACACACTCATTTAGAAAGTATTTTGCAAATACTATAATCTCTTATGGTGGTGATGCAGTTAAATTAAGGGATTTGTTGGGGCAAAAATCGTTGGACGCAACAACGCTTTATGTAAACTCAACACAAGAAGAACTAGCAAGCCTTATTCATAAGTTTCAGATAGAAACAGAAGTATAAAGATAAGGTTTATTCAGAAATAATTCGGGTATGCAGTGGCATACCCGAAGGTAAGCGTTTTATTGTGACTTTTTCTTTTCTAATTGATTTGGTTTAGGGAGCACCGCTCGGTCTTTAAATGGTACAAATTCACTCTCAAGCGAAATAATTTGATCCGGATAAACACAACGTAACGGTGGCTTGGTGCAGAATTGTTCTCGGTGAACATCATGGTTTTTCTTTGCTGTAAACTTAGCTTTGTCTGTTATTTTTCTTTCTTCTATTGCTACAAAGCAGGTGTTTTTTTGTGGTTCATCCATCGTTCTCATTTGTTGCGTATTATAATTTACAATCGTTCTTCCTATTTTATCCAATAAGATTTCATGGCGTTGCAGAATTTCAACAACGATACCGAACGAAGTTTCTTTTGGTGATCCTCTTTTTTTCCACTGGATACGTTGACCAATGACGATTTTCTTCAGTTCAGATTGGGGTAAATAAAAAGGTTTGTCTAAAAAAAATTTAGACTTTAAAAGTATGTTCCGTAGGCAATTATGGGTGAAAATAGCTCGTTCTCTAACTGCTATTTTTGGATCGTCATTCAGGGCCAAGTCTAATATGGTTTTTAACTGGTCGTGATTTAAAAATGGCGCGTGATGACCGATATTAATAGTTACAGTCGATTTTGCGGGTTGTCCAACATTATTCAATACACGCTCGATTTCTATACCAGTATCAAACTGATATAGATAATCATCTAGTGAATCAAGAAATAACGCTGAACATTTATTACATGAACCACATGTATGACTGGTTAGAATGCTCACGAATTAAACTCCCAAACTAGCGTAGGATAGGTTGTTTGTTATATAGTAAATATGTTATTCGAAAAGTCAAATATTCAACACTCCCCCCCCCTAAATCCATTCTTTTCTTGGTGCCAATGTACCATTGCTTCTATTGACCAATGATGAAAATGGAATCTTTATGTTAAAGAAAACACTTATAGGTATTGCTGCACTGGCAAGCCTAGCAGCCACTACAAATTGTTTTGCTTCTGATAAGTACCATCCGCAAGATCAATATGACTGGCAATATGAAATGCCTGCTTATGTTGGTGTTAATTATTCAATTCTAAATGCGGCACTAGATAGCAGCGAAAATGCAAACCTAAACGCAGTGGAGCTAACCCTTGGCTATCAGGCTTCAGATTACTTTGGCGCTGAATTTCGACTGTCTGGTGGCGTAGAGGACGACAATCTACAAACTAATTCAAGTAATTATGAAAGAGTATCGCTGGACCATACGGTCGGAGCTTACGCTAGAGCGCAATTCCCCTTTGTCTTAACTAACTGGCTAACGATCACACCATACGCTTTAGCTGGTGTTACCTCTATGACAATCAATGCAAGTTCAAATGATTTTGATGAATCTGGTTTCTCTTATGGAGCGGGATTGACGGTAAGCCTTACCAAGAACGTAACTGTTGATGGTGGCTATATTAGTTATGTCGATACAGGAAATGTTAAGATGGACGGTGGACAGATCGGTATAACCTACCACTTTTAAGAGCCATAAAAAAACCGACCAACATTTTAAATGCTGGTCGGTTTTGACTTTCTTATTATATTAGTTTTTGAACTAAATTATCTTCTTCAATATCTATTGTATAGATTATTTCTGATTCAATATTGTCAAAATTCAACTTCTTCAAATCTAAATCCTGACCTCTTAAATAAGCTGCCAAATCAGAAGTTTCAAAGTAAGTTAATAAGGTAAAACGATAGCGATTAGGCGCTGTACTAGTATTCTTCATAACATATACGCCTTTTGTGCGCTTGCTATGAAAATAATAAAAATCACCATCTTGCTTTACAGCTTTGTAACCATTTGATTTTAAGTCGAATTGAATATGGTTCATTGCATTATATTCAGTCTTAAAAATTGAACTACGTTGAACATAGCGCGTTATCACATGTGGTGTTAACTGATGCTTATCCAAGTATTCATCTCTGCCATTTATGGCAAATTTTCGTTTGAAACACTGGAAAAAATAAAGAGTTGTTTCATCAATTTCTGGGAAATGGTAACAACCATCTACAGCTATGTTTTCATTGAAAACTAACTCGCATCTATTTTGCGCTGAATATGCCATTGCCAGTGCAACTTCATTTGTCACAACTACTGTCGCGCTAGGCATGTTAAGAAGCACTTTTGGGTCTTTAAATGATTCGCCCAACTCTTGCAAATTGGTTTCTACAATAAGTTTAGGGGGGGATTTCGATAAGAAATTACCTAAGCGGATTGAAGCATCACAAATGATTTTATATACCATTAACGCAATTTCAAGATCACCTCGGTTTTTCTTAATCCGAATGTGACCGTTATAGCCTGTGTCTTTAATCTCAAAGAATAGAGCGTTTCTAAGTAGCATTAGTTTCATATCAACACTAGTGCGATTTCGCATTTCTTTTATATCAATGTCCATTGGATATTCCTTTTTTGTTGAAGAATAATCTTCATTAAGCATGAGAGGATGAATGTTCCTTTCATGGATGTTATTTTGGTATGTCAACATGATCGTGTCAGGGCATTTTTGGCTAGGTTCTATCTCAGCTTTAGAAACATACGATGATAATAATATGTGTATATCGTCATCATTTATTCTATAAGCTAACTCTTGATTCCCTCCGCTCGACAATCGCTCAATTGGTTCTGAAGTACAATTCTCAACAAATCGGCACAACATTCCAAAGGGATTGTACGCAACTTGATCTCGAATTAACTCCGACTCAAACGATTTCTTAGAAAATGAAGTGACAGCATAAACGGTAACGCCATAATCGTTACCTTGTAACTTCATTTGCACTCGTTTTTGCAATAACTCAGCACTAAACGTTTCCGTTGGTGCGCTATCGTTAATAACAAATTTATCCAAATCATCACTAATTTTACCTTTGCAGTATGGCAACATTGTCCGTGAAGTCGTTGAACACGAATTCAATGCCTTAGCAAAAGGATGAACATCGGCTAATGGCTGCATGAAGGCTTCATAAGAATCTTGCTGGTAAAACTGGATACATACATCGTGAGAATTAGTTAGCTTCTTAATAGAGATAACGTCCTTCAGACTGGGATTGACAATGGCATTCACCGCCATTAATTCAGCCATTGCACACTGTATGGAGCTGTACTTTGTTATTCTATCAAACTCGATGGCCATTACACCGCTTATACACTCTGGACGCATCAATTCAGATGCGGTTGCGTGGTCGAATTTAACCGCCCAGTAAACGTGGGATAGGTTGTTTTCTTCTTTTGTGGCGTATATGGAAATATTGATAGACATTAAATTTAGCCTTTAATTTATTTACCTATAAACAGCAAGAATGGAGGAATAACCCTCCATTCTTGTTTATAGGTATTGTTGCCAGTTCTTCGCTTCTTCTGGAAATCCATCAGACCCAATTGAATTTAAAACGTCAGCCCAATCAATACCCGACTCGTTTTCAGGAATCGGTAAAGGTGGCTCACACAGGATAACTTTCACCCCATACGTTTTTAAACGTTCTTCTAACTCTTTAGCTCTTAGTATACCAGTTTTTGACCTGTCTTTATCAACCCAAACAAACACAACCTCAGTACCTTTAGCTGGTAGCCAGCTTGATAGTAATTGAGCGTTGATACAACATTGCATAGGCATCTTTGTTACTTTCATTGCAGCAAGAGTTGTTTCCAACCCTTCTCCAATACCAATAACTTTTGTTCCAGCCGGTGACAACTGAATTGAACCGCCCGTAATCGGTACAAGTGGTATTGCTGGTGTCATCTTCTTAGGACTTTCATCAGAAAGCATGAGCTTTTGCCCTTCTTCCGTAATGTACGTTCTATGAATTCGTACCGGCACACCTGTAGCGTTGCGAATTTGACTCAATATACAAGGATACTTGCCAGCTAAATGGAAAGTCCCTGCTTCTTTGTCAAATATTCGATATTCTAACGCTGGATGAAATACGATCTCACCTCTAAGCGTTCCAACATTTCCAAGCCCTCGATTTTTAAAATACGAACGTGCTGGTTTTGCCAGGTCATGGTCCAATGCAACAGCTTCCAACCACATTTTACTTAGAGAAAGTAACATTCTATCTCTAGCTTTAATGTTTAGTGCTTGTTGTATTTTCTCATTTTCTTCGCGCTTGCGTTTCGCTTCAGCAATGCGCTTTAACGTTGCCTGACGTTCTTCTTCGGTCACTTCCTCATGGTCAGTATAGCCAACTGCGTCAGCGACTTGTTTGATAGCTTCAGGGAACGTCATGTGACAAGCGTTCATTAGAAAATCAAAACCATCTTTCCATACGCCACAAGTAAAGCAGCCACACGCACCCGTTTCATCTCCACTTTTTAAAAACCTAAAAGACGTATTGCTTTTAGCATTGTGGTACGGACACTTTATTGCCGGTCTTTTTATGCCAGTAAAGCCCGATGCAGCACCTTCAATTTTCGGCTCAATATAAGATAAAACCCTAGTCCAATTACCATGAGCTAGTTCTTTTACATCCCGCAATATGCGAGCATTTTTTTCTCTTGTTGTTTCTCTGTAAATAGACATAACGTGACCTTAATTGTAGTGCCTTTTGACACATTGAAATGACTAGCTTTTACACTATCCACTTGGTTTAAAATATATTAAGCAATGAATCTTCATCACTAGAACTAAACGTTTTCAGTGCATTAATTTCATCATTTAATTTTTGTTTCACTACCGATAAAGCCGCAGTGGTAATTTCCTGACCACGCTTTTTATTGATAGCTACTCTATACGAGTAAGACTTCTTACCTGTATGTGTCTCAACGTTCACATCCTGCCCTGTCAACTCTGATAGCTCTTTATATGCAGCCTCATAATTAACACGCCCTTTGCGTTCACTAATCGCCAACTTAACACCTTCTATCTCGCCTTGTTTAAAGTTACCTAAGTGGTCAATAAACTCGGTTTGTGATGTTTTAATTAGTTCCTTAGTGGCTTTTAACTCAGCAGACAACATCGCTTCCTTTTGCATCAACTGAACCGTTGTGTATGCAATTTCAAGCCATTCTGCTTTATTTATGTTTTTTGCTGTCTCCGGTGTTACCAGATCCCTTTCAGGATCTAATTCAGGTGGATTACGCAAAATTACATGGTGATAAAATGCCGCAACTTCATCTTTCAACCATTGCTGATAAGCAATGTTTGGTTCGATTTCAAAAACGACCATTTCACCAGTTTCAATGTTGTAGAACAACAATTTCCCTTTCTTAGCACCAGACACAAACATTTGATACTGAACTTGGGTGTAATACAGTCTAAAAGACTTACTAAGCCTTTTATTTTCAACGATATCAATCCATGTACTAGGCGATGGACATTTGATTTCCAACACCTCATTTAGTATTTGATTGTACCCATCAAGCGATGCTATCCAAGGTGAGCCTAATTCTGATTCAATGCAAATCGGTCGATAATACGAACCGGTTTTACTTTGATACTTCATTCGAGCTTCATCCTCAAATCTAACACCCCTGATTACATTAGGGTTACGGCTTAGATCATCAGCATCCCAGAAACCACATATCTCCCCCCACTCAATATAGGCGGTTTTATATGGACTTAGACCTAGTATGGTCATAACCGAAGATGCACCGACACCAGTTTTTCTCCATTCAAGCCATTGTTCAGTACCTTGATTAAGACTTACTACTTTCATAGCTCGCCCTCGATCCTAACAACATATCTAAAGTGTTTTTTAAACACTTCTATCCCATTGTTATACGTCCCACTTTTCATTTCAGTGACAATTTCTTCAGCGTTTAAGCCCATTTGTGGGGCTAGTCGCTTTGCCACACCTAGAAGATAAAAAATATTACCTTCAGGTGAATTTAAGTTAATTTTTAACATAGAATATTCCTTAATGTGCGCGGTGCGCGCAAAGTTAACCACCAGCAAAATGCCGGTAGTGATATTGATGGTGACAAAAGCAGTCACCAGGTTGTTTTTTAGTTGAATTGGCAAACGCCAGATACAACAAATCACCGTTAGCTAGTGCTAATGGCAAACAGGGTATCTAAA
>NZ_JAAUWS010000069.1:0-10104 GCF_014694465.1 Vibrio sp. S11_S32
CATTAATTGAAATAACATTAGAATCTTGATTCATTGCGATGTATCTCCTATTAGTTGTTGATCTGCCGAGACCAATTAACAGATTACATCGCAATGTTCCTCCATACACCAGAAATCACTATAGCTCATTATTTTACTGCTCAATTTTGTTTTTTCACCTTCAGGTACCAAACGCTCGGCGCCAGAGCAACAAAAAATTGATCTTGCGACGCAACATCTTTCGTTGTATCAATATGAAGCCTGCCCTTTTTGTGTCAAAGTACGCCGTGCGATTAAGCGTAATAGTTTGAAAATTGAATTACGCGATGCCAAGAATAATCCGACTCATCGTGAGCAACTATTAACCTGTGGTGGCGCCATGAAAGTCCCTTGTTTACGAATTGAGCAGCAAGGTGATGTGAAGTGGTTGTATGAGTCAAACGATATCATTCAGTATTTAGAACAAGAGATTGTGGCGGCTTAATTCGGTTATTACTCCTCGAATTCGCATGAAAAAGTGACACAATCACGCTAACAATTAAGTGGCGAATGACCCTTCAATCGGTCATTCGCCATTTTATTTAGTTTCTAATGTTCGTTCTTATACCAATGCCATAAATTTAATGGCCGTTCAAAATTGATCAAATATTAAATGGAAATGATATTAGTGATTGTTTTTGTTGCCATTTAAGCTTGTCTTTAATCCTGCCAATCCAGTCAATATCCCCACCAATACCGTCCCAGCCAATAGACCTAATACTGCCGTCACGATATAAGGAGCAACCGTTGCCACTAGTGGCATAGAGAGCATTGGCGCGATCAAGCTTTGAGTAACATGATGCACTGCCGCAATACTATGCTCAATAATGCCACCGCCAACTAAGAACATCGCAACCGTTCCCACCACCGTGAGCACTTTCATCAATTTAGGCGCCGTGGCAACCAGAGCGCCACCAATCATATTCAAAGCGCCGCGACCTTGGCTTTTTCTTTGTAGATAAAAACCTAAGTCATCTAATTTTACGATCCCAGCCACCAAACCATATACCCCACAGGTCATGATAAAAGCGATAAAGCTCACCACGAAAATTTGAGTTAACTGCGGATGGCCTTGCACTATTCCTAATGCGATCACGATGATCTCAAGCGATAATATAAAGTCGGTACGGATCGCGCCTTTGATTTTCTTTTTCTCAAATGCGACTAAATCGACCGGTTCTTTACTGCCACCGACCGCATCGGTTTGAGTATCATGCTCAGCGTGATGAGGTAAATATTTTTCGAGAACTTTTTCTGCCCCTTCATAACATAAATACAAACCCCCGATTAATAACACCGGCATCAGCAGCCACGGCGCGAGTGCGCTAACTAACAAGGCTGAGGGCACTAATATTAATTTATTGCGAAAGGAGCCTTTAGCCACACCCCAAACCACAGGGATTTCACGCTCAGCTCGCACGCCTGTGACTTGCTGTGCGTTTAACGCCAGATCATCGCCTAGCACACCAACCGTTTTCTTGGCGGCCACTTTGGACATCAGTGCCACATCATCGAGCACTGACGCTATATCATCTAACAATGTCAGTAGACTTAAACCTGCCATGCGTTTTCCTAAACTGTAATCACAAAAAATAATCGATAACTTATCAATTCGTTAGTCTAAATGAAAGCACATAACTTCGGTTATCAGGGGCGAAACGTATAAACTCAATGCTGAGATCTGCCTCGAAAACTAAACGCTTTTTCATAAGCCAACCCATAAATGCTGAATCCACGACTATAATTACTCTGTGTGCTTCTGATTCGCAATCATAATAAGCCCACTCCCTGCTTTAGGCTGCTTTTTACCATCCTAAGTAAAGTCTATAAGCAGGGATTTTTTGATCCCATCGTTATTCTGCCCATTCCATTTAATATCTGATCAAGTTGAATACACCGAAAAGATGCAGTCCTGTCCTAGTCGCTTGAGAAAGGCAATCCCATCAATATAACCAATGAAAATTTGGAATAGGTCTATTTCCTTCCTTTTGCTGATCCTACCGCGCTTTTAATGCTATTGTCAGCTCAATTATTATTATAGGGTAGAATATGGATCTCTCATTAGAAGTAATGGCGCTACTGGTCGCCGTTGCAGCATTAGCCGGCTTTATCGACGCCATGGCCGGTGGTGGCGGTTTACTCACCGTTCCTGCACTGTTAGCTGCGGGGATCCCACCCGCTCAAGCCTTAGCTACCAATAAATTACAAAGCTCATTTGGCAGCTTTTCTGCCAGTTTGTATTTTATTCGCAGCGGCACGGTGAAGCTTAAATCGATGTGGTTATCCATTGTGTGTACTTTTATTGGTGCAGCCATTGGTGCCACCACGGTACAGCATGTCAACGCCGATGTATTAATGAGCATCATCCCAATCATTTTGATCGCCATTTCGAGCTATTTCTTATTCTCTAAGTCCTTGAGCCCTAAACCGGATGAAAAACCATTATTATCAGAAGCGGCATTCGCCTTTGCTATCGGTACCAGTGTTGGTTTTTATGATGGCTTTTTAGGCCCGGGAACCGGTTCAATATTTGCGGTGTGTTTTGTGGCGCTCGGTCGCTACAGTTTAGTTGCCGCTACCGCTCGTACTAAGGTGTTAAATTTCACCTCCAACATTGCCGCGTTGTCTTTCTTTATTATGGCAGGATTACCTATTTGGGAACTTGGTCTCACCATGGCGATCGGGAATTTTATTGGCGCTCGATTAGGAGCCAAAGTAGTATTAGGCAACGGTCAAAAAGTGGTACGCCCTTTGGTGATCATTATGTCGATGACTATGGCGCTTAAACTGTTGTGGGAACAACATCCACAATTGCTGCAATCAATCTTTTAACCCTTTCGTTTTGATAACTGTTCGGGCGTAAACAGATATTAATCGGGCGAGAGAGTGGCTTTAACGACTCAAAACTAAAGCAATACTTAGCCTCTATTTTTAACGTTTTCACTACCGAAAGTGGCACTAATGCGGCAGCAATTCCACCAAGTGCGAGTTGCGCCGCCGCAGAATATGAATCCATCTCCATTAAAGCCTCAATCTTTAATTGCGACAACATATCAAACTGATTTCTATTGGCAGGATTAGATAAATCGTTGGTGAGCACTTGCTTAGGAAGTTGCAGCAATGGCGCTTGGCTTATTAACACAAACGGTTCTTGCCACAGCGGTATCACTTTCAGCCCATGTTGAGCTGGTAAGTGGCCAGCACAAAATCCAATGGTCGCTTTACCCGACTGGACACGCTCGACAATTCTTGGGGTGTGATGGGTACTGATCCGAATGGCAGCGTCACATTTAAAATGCTCCCCCATCATCTTGCATAAGTAGCCGGCGACTAAGGTTTCCGAGCAATCTAGCTTAATAATCGTTTGATCTTGTAGGTCATATTGTTCATAAATGCGCCCTTGTAACTCTTGAAAGGTAGGGCCAATACTGGCAATCAACTCATTAGCCGCCGAAGTTAAACGCACATGACGCCCGTCTGGCACTATCAATTTTTTACCCAGTTTTTTTTCAAGCAAGGCGATCCGTTTACTGACCGCAGATTGACTAATATAAAGCTGGCTCCCCACCCGACTCATGGTTTTTTCTTGGCTGAGTGCCAGTAAGGTTTCAATCCCTTCCAGTAACATAATTTTTATTAACCTGAGTTTAAGTAAGCCGAATGGATCTAATATAGCATTCTACTAGCATAAAATTCATGCTTATTGGGAATAGATTTATTGAAGATAGGGGAAAATAATCACCCTAACGACTGGCATTAGGGTGAGTTGCAAAGCCGCATAAATGGTTTTAAGGAGTAATAAGTTTTTATTACCTAGATAGTATGGTCAATATTGACGGTATTAAAAACAGTCAATTTTGCCTTTTCTATTTCCTCATTTATACCCGCAAGATTTGACGACACTGTAGTGTGAATGGTGCTCACCCTGAGGATTGTTTAAAGCAGCCTCAATGGTCATCCAATCTTTCATTCGTTGAGGCTATCGGCCCGACAGTGAAGGTAACTTGCTGTGCAATATCAGTATTAAAGGTCAATGTATAACCATTTTGTCGACAAATGTTATCCACGATTGATAAGCCTAACCCGTGCCGTTCGTTCGAGGTTCGTGAGCTATCGGCTTGGTACATCGGATCTAAAATATGCTCGATATCTTGTTGACTTAACGGCACAATCAAATCGTTGGTCACTTGTAATAACCAGCGCCCAGATTGAGTTGCCGGTATGAGTGAAACCGTCACAGTTGAACTCTCAGGGCTATAAAATAATGCATTATCAATAAGATTGGTAATAATGACATTGAGTGAGAAAGCATCGGCGTAGAGATTATCGGTTTTCAGTGCCACATCTACCCTTTGTTGAATAGTCGGCACTTTAAAGGCCAAATCTTGCAACACTTGCTCAAGCATAAATTTAGCATCTAACACATCATAATCTAACTGCATGGCGTTCGAGGATGATCGCTGTAATAACAGTAAATTATCTACGATGGTTTTCATTCTAGTCGCAATTTTAAGCATATCTTGCTTGTAGCTTTGGCCTATTCGCTCATCATTTGGATAACGAATATAGACTTCACTCAAACTGATTATTTCCGCAATTGGCGTTTTTAATTCATGGGCAATATCGCCAGTTAAGCGTTGTTCCATTTGTAGCAGTAATTGATTCGCTTGAATAAAATTATTGATCTCTTTTCGGATCGGTTCGATCTCTTCAATTGTTTTGCCTGTCACTGGTGAGTCAATAAATTTTACTGAATCAATCTTTTCTTGCTGATTAATTTCAATTTTTTTTATTTCTTCATTTAAGTATTGCAGCGGTTGCAAACCATTACTAACAATGCGAGTAGCCACATTTCGCACCAAAAAAATCGAGAAGAAAAAGCTCACAACTAATAAGACATCCAGAAACATCAGCATCTTTTCTAGCGAACTATTTGATTCATATAAGGTTAAATAGGCGGGGTGAGCATGTTGAGTATGGAGTAATTCGGAGTCAGGTAAAAAATAGGAAAGTGACGCTCTGCCTGTTTCCCCATTTGGTAGTTTCATATCAACGATTTGGGTAGTATTGAGTGGCAAGGAAATTTTGAGTAATTCCAAATCGGGAAAGGCGGTTAATGATTCAGAACGCTTAAAGCTTTTATCTTGATACCATAATTGATAATAATCAACATCATCACTGCCTTTCGCATCTTTCATCATCCCATCATTGAATTTTACCGCGTCACCCGATTTATTAACGGTAACTAATGACTTTAAATAATTGGTTTTATTAATCAAAGCCCTATCAAACTGTGAATCGCCCCAACTGTCCATACTTAAATCGACCGATAAATAGATGGCGAAGATCAACACACCAAATAATACTGAAATCGAGTTCACCAAATTGCGCTTAATAGAACGAGGACGATTTTTGTTTAGCATAAATGACTCTTTTCAATAATGTAGCCAAAGCCACGTTTATTCTTTATCGGTAAATCACCGCCACATTGACGCGCTTTTTTACGCACTGAAGACAGGTGCGATTCAATGGTGTTTTTAGATAAGTGGTCAAAATTGCCCATAACCGCTTCACTGATTTTTTCAGCACTGACCACCCGACCTTGCGCTAAAAATAAGCATTCAATAATCTTAAATTCATTGCGGGTTAAATCAATGATTTGGCCTTGATAGGAAAAACTTTTGGTTTCAAGATCGAGCGTAAACCCTTCAATTTCAAGGCTATTATTGACTTGACTAGTTTGCCCACGACGCAATAACGCTAATATTCGCGCATGCAGTTCTTCAAAAGAAAAGGGTTTGGTGAGGTAATCGTCTGCGCCATCCATCAAGCCATCAATTTTATCTTTAGTGAGGTTTTTAGCCGATAAAATAATGACTTTGGTTTCGAGATTTTGCTTGCGCAGAGCTCGCAAAATATCCATACCATCAACATTGGGCAGCATTAAATCCAAGATCAATAAGTCATATTGATTGAGCAACGCCATACTTAAACCGGTTGCCCCATCACCTGCTTCATCAATGGTAAAGCCAAGGTTATTTAATCCTACCACCACACTGCGGCGCAATGCTTCTGAGTCTTCAATGATAAGTAGTTTCATGAGCTCCCTATTCAACCATATTGACGTAAATAAAAATGGGCACAAATAAAAAAGGCTCACCGTGATGGGGAGCCTTTAAAGTATATCGGTTAAGCGCAGAAGTGGGTGTACAACATCACGCCCCACACCATAAGCGACATGATCATGCTTAAGGTGACGATCCCTGAGCCGATATTTTTTGCCACACCCGACAGTTCGTGATATTCCAACCCAACGCGATCCACCACCGCTTCTATCGCGGTATTGGTCATTTCAGCAAACAGCACAAACAGCATCGACAACATGATCGCCAGCGTTTGTAGCGCCGTAAAATCAATCCAAAATGTCAATATGGTAAGAGGAAGCAGCAACATCAGTTCTTGCTGAAAAGCCGCTTCATTTTTAATCATCCACTTCACGCCATTACTGCTGTGTACAAGCGTGTACATAATGCGGCTAAGACCGGTGCGTTTTATTACTGTTTTATCGTTCATTGTTTAACTCAATTAATATTATTGTGATTGGCAGCTTGAAAAGAGATCTTGCTGCTCATTTTTCTCTTTGGTGGTCACACCCATAAACCCAATCAAACTATGGAAGAAGTTATCATGTGAATAACCGGTTTTTTGTGATTCACGTTTGACACAATCAAGGTTAATGTTTTTTTGCTGTGCATATTGCTTAGGTATCCACATTTGCCATGGCACCGTGGTTTGCTCTTTCGGTGCCAACGAATAAGGGGTGCCGTGCAAATACAAACCATGTTCACCTAATGATTCACCATGATCAGAAATATACATCATTGCCACATTGTATTTATCGGAATACTGCTGCAAGGTTTTCACAACTTGTGACAAGAAGTAGTCAGTATATATCAATGTGTTGTCGTAGACGTTAGTTATTTCTTGATCGCTACACTGTTCAATGTCTTTACGGTTACACCAAGGCGCAAACTTTGCCATTTTAGCAGGAAAACGCTGGAAGTACGTCGGCCCGTGACTGCCGATAGTATGCAGCACCAATAACTTATCTTTTTTGTCATCCGAGCTTAAAAATGGTTGGGCTTTTTTGAGTAACACGCCGTCATAACACGTTTCACCATTACAAAACTCCGGATCTTGCGATGCATCAACGTGGATCAGTTTGGTTTTCTTAGCGACGCCTTTATCACCACCATCATTGTCTATCCATAAGGTTTCAACCCCACTCTTTGCAATAATATCGACCGCGTTATCTTGGGTATTAGCGCGTGGTTTTTTGTAATCTTTTCGATCCATATTCGAGAACATACAAGGCACCGACAGCGCAGTATAGGTGCCACACGACGACACATCTTTCATTGAAATCAAACCCAAATCTTTGGTGTATGGCTGAGTATCACGCGCATAACCATTGGCGGTAAAATTCATGCTCCGTGCGGTTTCACCTAACACTAAGATCACTAAGGTTGGTTTTTTATTGGCGGTCGGCGTGAGCGCTGCATCTTGACCCAGTTCAACGTACTTTAATGGTTTGGTTAAAAAGTTTCGGTTCACATATTGAAAGGTATTGTAAACATGACCAGGAATGATCATTTTATTTAAATACTTATTATTACGACCCACAGACGCGTAATCTTTATAAGTGGTCACTGCAATCAAGGCAATGCCACACACGGCGATCATAATGATGATCACGCGGCTTAATAATTCTTTAAAGATAGATTTTCGATATTCCAGTTTAACCCACAAGATCAATATCGCGGGAATTAAGCCAAACACCACAAAAAATAAGGCCGAGCGGAAAGTTAGATAGAACGAAATCTCCGAAGCATTCGTACCAAAAACATTCTCCATCATCGAGACATCAAATAAAATCTTGTAGGTGACAGCGCCAAATAAGGCAATCCCAGAAGTGAGCGTGATCAACGCCATGATAGGTTTGAATACGCCCGGCCACGCTAACAATGAAAATATCACTATAAAAGCAAAAAAGAGCACAAAAGGCCCGGTATACGGGAACCAAAAATCAGGCACATCTTTGCTTAATGCGAAAACACGACTCACAATCGGATAATTCAAAACAAAACCGTAATACAACGCTAAAATGGTAATAAGCGTCGTGACTTTCATGGTTGGACGTGGGAATGAATCAAACCAAGCAGGAGTGGATAATTTGCGCATGGGAAAACCTATAAAATCAAAGTAAGGCTAGATTAATCCCAGAAACTTAAGATTGGCTGAAGACAGACTGAATCTTACCTCAACGCAATCACTCACCGTTCATTATAAAAGCAAAGAGTCCATTACCTTATTTTAATGATAATAATTCTTGTTTGTGTTAATGGCGAGGTATATGATGATTCTAGATTATTACTGTGAGTATGATTAATAGCTGCCATTAAATAGAAAAACTAGGAGTCACTTATGAAAGACATTCCTGTTGGTTTTACTGCTGGTCGAGTGATTAAGCGGATTGAGTGGGCGCAACACCTTTTTTCGCTGGTCGTCGAAGTGCCAGCCAATGCGTACCCTTCCCCTGCTTTTATTGCTGGGCAATTTTCTAAACTGGCCTTAGTAAATGGCCAAGGTGAATGGGTGCGCCGCGCTTATTCTATGGTCAACAATCCCACTCTGAAAAAGCAAAATTTAATCCTCGAATTCTTAGTGATTGAAATTCCACAAGGGCAACTCACCCCACTTCTAGCCCATCTGCAGGCTGGTAATACGATTTATGTCGGCACCCAACCTTCTGGTTTTATGACTGTCGATGAGATACCTGACAGTGCGATAGATTTATGGATGTTGTCGACCGGCACAGGGATCGGACCATTTTTATCGATCTTAGAAGAAGTCGAACAATGCCAAAAATTTGAGCATTTGGTGTTAGTCCATGCCGTTCGGACCAAAGAAGAGTTGGTATATAAAGACAAGATCATTGAGATGATGAAAACCTACCAAGGCAAGTTACGTTATGTGCCGATTGTGTCGCGTGAAGTGGAGCAAGGCGCATTGCAAGGACGAATTCCTGAACTGCTTAAGAGCGAGCAATTATCTGCCGCCGCGCATGTGACGTTAACCCCAGAGCACAGTTTCTTCTATTTATGCGGCAACCCCAACATGGTACACGACACCCGCGATACCCTAGAAAGCATGGGCTATCAAAAACACCTGCGCAGTGAATCCGGTCAGTTTAGCTTTGAGAATTACTGGTAAAGCTTTCCTCAGCGTAGGTTAATGCGTGCAACGGTAAGTGTAAAACAGACGTATTTTATTGCATTTAAACCATCGATTAGCAGCGATTGTGTCAGAAATATCTATGGGTTTATCCGCGTTTCCTGCTAATACATTTTTATATGAGAAGGAGGTCACATTGAGTATCGAATATAAAGTTAATCAGCAGATCTCGGCTGACGAGTTTATTGGTTTGCTTAAGCGAACGACGTTAAGAGAGCGTAGACCGATAGAAAATATCAAATGTATCAACGGTATGTTAAACAATAGCAATCTCATAATCACTGCTTGGGATGGACCTAAACTGGTTGGTATTTCTCGCTCTATTACGGATTTCCATTATTGCTGCTATCTGTCCGACCTCGCGGTTGATGAAGCATATCAAAGGTCGGGAATAGGCAAGCAGTTACAAGTTCAAACACAAGCCCAAATAGAGCCTACATGTAAACTGTTTTTAATCGCCGCACCGGCAGCCAATGACTATTATGGACAAATTGGCTACACCAAAAACGAGCGCTGCTGGGTGCTGGATCGTGGTAGTGAAATTATCACATAACAAATAAAGATAGGTGTCGCGCAGAAGACACCTTATCTGGGTGCTGAATCAGCTCGAAGCTGCTTATTATTGTAAATTGGTCGATAATATTTTTAGGTCGGTATTAGGGGCAGTTGATCTTTCGTGGTTGTTTTTGCTGCGAATTGTTGGGTTTTCATACAAGGAAGAGGCTTTGTGGTGTAGCTGGCTACACGAAAAGCCGATGACGAAGTAGAAAAGACCAACAAACGCAGCCCGAA
>NZ_JAAUWS010000070.1:0-9993 GCF_014694465.1 Vibrio sp. S11_S32
GATCAAAAATGAGCAACTAGATAATCCAAATGGATTATCTAGTTGGGAACAGTTTTACGCGCTCGCAGCATAATTACGCCTTGAGATTAGAGTCATAGTCGCTTATTAAAACTTTGCGACAGAACCCTTAAATGACTTATTTTCTCTTGCTGCAAATACCTTGTTAAATTGGGCAAAAAAAATGGGCCTTGAAGTCGATATATTTGGGGCTTTACACACCTATGGTAGAGGCCTCAATTGGCATCCACATATTCATTTATCCGTCACTCGAGGTGGGTTAGATGAAAATGATAACTGGCAGCCTATCTACTTCAAAAAGAAGCATGTGGAGTATCACTGGCGTCGAAGCTTAATTGATTTACTCAGACGAAAGTACGATGAGCTAAATTTATCAACTGGGAGCACAGAGCACATCCAAGACTACCGTCATTGGAATTTTTTCTTAGAGCGCCAATATCAAAGATATTGGAACATCCATTTTGCAAAGAAAACTAAACTGTTAAAGCAAACCGTGAATTATTTAGGTCGCTATCTAAAGCGCCCACCAATATCAGCCTCAAGGCTGCGTCATTATTGCGGGGGTACGGTGGTGTTTAAGTATTTAGACCATAGAGATGGTGAGCACAAGACAATGACCCTAACGCAAGAAGAGATGATTTTGCGTTATGTAAGCCATATTCCTCAAAAACATCTAAAGATGGTGCGCTACTACGGTTTTCTATCCAATAGTAAACGAGGTCGTTTACTTCCGTTAGTTTATGCTGCTTTAGAAAGTACAAAGCCAGAGCAGACAGATAAATTAACGTACGCCAAACAATACAAAGGGTTCACCGGTAACGACCCATACAAATGCACACTTTGTGGAAACAGAATGGTATTTACAGGCTTTACAAAAGGTCCAAAGAATGACGAATTACTGGATTCGCGTCGCTTTAGTATGAGAAAAGATAGGCGATTAAGGATCGCTGCGTAGGATAACTACGTCTAAAACGCAGAAATTTGAGCAGAAACCATACAAAAACGCTGTTTTTGTATGAAGATAGCCGTTAAAAAATAATAAACCGAAGGCTCTGATAAGAAAAAATGAGGTATTTTATCTTGATGATTAGGATTGAAATTCCTAACCATCAAGGCCACATACTATTACATCCATGCGAATAAAAGTTGCAGCGCTGCAACTTTAATCGCAAGTTAAATCGCTTAATGGTTTAACCACATCGAACATTTGTTCAATCGGAACACCAAAGCACACTAAGATAGCCGCCCATACGCCGAATTTCATGTTACCAATTAAACGGCCAAAGTGAGCTTTATCATAACCCAGCAAGTGCGCCAACTCTTGACGCTGCAAGCCTGTAATAGAGCCTTCTTGACCAATGAATAACGTCACGATTTTAACCGACGGCACAACAAAATCACGGGCTTTAAACACATAAAAGTTTTGAATGATCATCCATAGCTCTGGATTTTTAGGCTCGAACGGTTGACCGTCTTCGGTAAAAATTAACTTACCGGTTGCGATTAACACAAGTAGACCCCAGGCGGTATATTTGATCGTAGAAAGCGCATCTGGCGTCACATCAGCTTTTTCTTTCCAACGACGGAAAGTACGGGCATCCGCATCAAAGTGTTTATGAAGATAACGAACCTCACAGCCGAGCCGCTGCGAGGCCAGCTCCATGATAGTTTTAACTTCGTTGACAGTCGGACGTTGCCAGGTCGCGGCGGGAAAAGTTTTCATTGTTTTAATCTCTTTTAAGTTGCCCATGCGATCTCGCACGGGCAAAAAAATCACATGCACTCAATCGCTGTTGCCAGCTCATCTTGAGCTTGGCGACGTGGGATTTTCACTGGCAAGTTATAGCCCTTCACATAAATCAAAAGGTAGCCATCCATCACTTCGCAAGATTCCATTTCAGGAAAGTAGTGCGGTTCCGCATCACTTTGCGAAGACGCGACACTGTCACTATTGCTGGTTGACTTATCTTGATCTGAGTCGGTTTTACCCTGGTTACACTTATCTTTAACTTGAGGTTTTGACTCATGCTGAGTGACTTTAGGGGCTTTAATAGACTTAATGATCTCTCTTAAACCACGCTCAAACAACTCTTTATTGCGAGCTGCTGCAAGATGCTTTTGAAAAGTCTTTGCATCAACGAGTTGATGCAAATCGGTCATTAAAATAAGAAAGTTAATGTTTTGAGAGATACCGTCAATTGACAGTTGTTTAACGTCCTCCGGCGCGCTTGCCAGCTTCATTAACCTTGACGCTTGAGACTTGCTGTAACCAAGCATGTCGCCCACGCCTTTAACCGATATGTCTTTAACATGCAGCTTGACCAATTCCGCTAAGCTTTCAGCTTGGCGCACCATAGGAAGGTCGTTTCTTCCGACGTTCTCACTCACTTGAGCGAATTTTCTATCAAAATCAACGTTAGGGTTAAGCCGTTTTTGTTCATCATCATAAGCTTTGGTTAAGATGGCGCGCACTTTTAAGTCAAGCTCTGCACACGCTTGCCAACGGCCTTGGCCGAACACCAACATAAAATCACCAGGACGGTCGGGGTGCTTGCGCACCTCGACTGGCTGTGTGTTTCCGTTAGTTTGTTTAATCGAGTTTTTAACTTTTAAAAACTCAACAGGATCACGTTCTTTACGGGGCTGATTAGGGTCTGGGTGGATCATGTCATGAGGGATCAGCAATACCTCATCTTCCACTTCAATGCGATTCACTGGCATGACCGCTGGGCGGTCATGCTCTTTTTTTTCAATCGAGACGCGAGCGGCTGCGGTCGCTTTTTTAATGAATCCGGCCATGTTAAGCCTCCTCGCCTAATAATTGTGTCACTTCTTTAATAAACAAGCGGAAGTCGTGGGCAACGGGCTCACTGGGTGCGAACTCGTTAACCGCCAGCAGATCTTCTTCCGCTTGTTTCACGATTTCAGATTGACGAATGCGATTACTTGAGACCGGTATAACATCAGAAAGACTTGGCAAGTCACGGACGGTTTCACGAGACAGCTTAGTTACTTTACTGTACTTGTTAACCACCATCATGGCTTGCATGGTTCCTCTGGACGCCTCAATGTAATTTTCAGCGGTTTGAAGAAAGCGATAAGTTTTACGCACGGCCACGGGCGAAGGCTCAATAGGAATGATCAATACATCGGTTTTAGTTAAAACCTTGTGGTTAAGTTGCTCTTGGAAGTTATCATTATCACCAACCAGGTCAGTATTAACGCCTGCCGTATCCACAACAACCAGATCAAATGAGTTGCGGTAAATGTCGAGCATTTTAGGAAACTCTTTTGCATAGCCGTTAATGACCGTTAAGTTTTCAATCTCACGGCTCTGGTAATCGACCAGTGTGCCGTCTTTTTCACTGTCAACCAGCAACACATTTTTGCCGTCCATTGCCATACCAATGGCAAAATTCACTGCTTGAGTTGATTTGCCTACGCCACCTTTAGAGTTAGCAAAAGTTACTATTTTTCCGCTCATTTTTTTCATCCTGTTTGGTGATGCCCACATAAGGGCTCTATCATTTTTGTTTTGTTACTAGAGTTCCACTGTTTAATCGAGCATTAACCTCAGCTCTTGATATAAGCACGTGCTTTCAATGGAAGCATTGCAAGTATTTTAATGTGCATTTTGTCCTTATTTTCTATAGTGTGAGCCTTGTCTCAAAACGCTGTTATTTAGAAACCAAAAAAGGCTTATACACAACTACACAATTACTTTCGAGAGTGGAAGTAGAGGTCTCGAAAGCTCATGTGCATTTGTGCATAAGCCATTAAGTTGCAGCGCTGCAACTTTGTTGTTTTTTCTTTTCGAGAGATCCCAACAAAACCACTTCAAATAAACCTGGCTTATTACTAAGCCAGTTATTAAGGTTTTGCGTTGACACACCAGAGATCTCTGATACTTCCTTTAGGTTTTTAAAACCTAATTTTTTTGCATGTTCGGCAGCCGTCATAAGATCACAGCCAATACAGAAGCGACCATTACAACCGTTACAACAGCTACAGCAATAACAATTTTGTAACCTTTTAAAAGATGCATATTTGTATTATCCTCTTTAAGTGAAGGGGCACTCAGCCCCTTGGCTTAAAAACCTAGTAACTTCATCATGCCAACGATACTCGTTACTAGCAGCACTGTGGTTATTGGTATTTGAATCGCTAATTTTAATATCTCTAACCGCTGTTTTATTTTTTCAAGTTCTTCTTTTTCCATACTCCTCCTTATTTCTTTCTGAGTATGAGTATGTTTTATCAAATATTTTGATAAGACACAGAAAAACAACCCAAGAACATCAAAATACTTGATGCAAATCATAGGCATCATTTTCTCAGAAAACACCTATTGCAATGTAATCTAAGAAAGTTGCAGCGCTGCAACTCTTTTTCTTTAACAAGATAAAAAAACTTATTGAGTGCGGAGCACATACGTTCCCCACGCTCATAGTTACCTGGCGATTGTGCGTAAAACAGTGGTCAGCTTGCCTGTCCATGTTTTTCCACATGAGACATGTTGCAGAATCTATTCATCTATATCATTTCTCAATGCTGCTTCTAAATCTCTGATGTAGCACTGCACTATATAATCCGTCGTTTTAGAGTCAGTTTGCATTGCTTTATAGATTGCTGAGTTTGTCGGAGCCACTCCGACCATTTCTCTAATTTTAACTTCTGCTTTTCTCAAGCTTCCAGCTTTCGCAACTAGCTCTTGCAACCGCTCAATACGTTCCTTGCTTGCCATTTATTATTCCTCTGCACTTCTAATCTTTTACAACCGACCTTATGCTTCCATCGAAAGCACTTCAAATTTTAAGCTAGAAAAATCATTATCTAGTGCATTGTTTAATGGATAGTGTCTGAGGATATTTTAGACACAAAAAAACCAGCTAAAAAACTGGCTGTGTTGCTTAGAATGGGCTACCTGTTCGGCAGTATTTCCCCTTAATTTCGCGAATGGCTGGCAAAGACTATCTTTTTAAGTTCCCAGCAGTCCTTTGGATTCAAATAGAGCGTTGAGAAATCTAGTTGTGAGATCGCCTTTTGCGTTTCAACATCGGTTGACGATAAAACCAACCAGAGTTTTTGTGGTGATGTCTTAGAGGTTTTCTTGAAGCTCACGCCATTAGTTTTCATCACCTTTACCAGTAAGCATATAAAGGTTCCAAAGGTGTTTTTCTGCCGTTACAACCACTTCACTTTCTACTTTAATATCAGCCATCACATTGTCTTTTGTGTATTACACATGTAATACATAACCTTACTCATTAAGTTGAATTAAAACTTTCCCCTTTAGCTGCTTTTCAACGCATCTAATAGATCTTCAACATCAACTTTAATTGAATATCCGTTATCACTGCCAGGAGGGTTTATCCATAGCGTCGCTTCCCTCTCACTAACACTAACCGTCAGAGAACGAAGAGAACCATTAGGGCTACTTCCTTCTATAGTGCAGTGTTTTTTGAAATCATCGTCATGTTTTATCGTACTACTTAGCATGTCCTTTCCCCTTAATGAACCCAATCTTCGAGATTCAAACCAGAAACTCGTTTGAACTCTCTTGTGTTGTTAGTAACAAGGACACAACCAGTAGCGATTGCGTGTCCTGCGATAGCAGTATCGTTATTGCCAATAGGCGTACCTTTTGCCATTAGGTCGCGTTTAACTTCTGTAGTCGCATCTACTGCGACTTTATCCCAAGGTAAAATCTCATCAACTCGCTTAAGAAATTCTTCTACAAGTACCGCATATTTAGGAGACGCTTTTTTACCAAGTAATCCATACTGCATTTCTTGGTAAGTGATAGCCGAAATCACGATTCTATGTTGTTTACCAACAACCGCTTGAAGCTTTTGCAATACCGTAATTGGTTGCTCTCTCATAATGAATGAGCAGATACAGGTATCGAGCATGTAGTTGATCTTTTTAGCCAAAGTTAAATCGTCCTTCGTCTGTCACTACATCGTCACGGTTAGCCATGAAATCATCATCAGCTTTGTCTTGCTCTCCGAACGACAACCAATCGGGGCGAGCTGGGCGCAAGGTGATAACATCACCCTCTTTGTAAATTTCTAGCTCGTTCACACCATCGAACTCAAAGTATTTAGGCAAGCGAACCGCTTGATTCTTTCCGTTTTTAAATATTGATACCGTTCTCATAACGTCCTCACTACGGGCATATGCTCAACATATGACTAATGTACGTGATTATTAGCATATGTCAAACATATGTCCTAATTTAAAGTGGCTAAAATGCTAGTTCCGCGAGTGCTCTCATATCTATTGGATCAGTGTGTAGAAGCTTATTGGTTGTCTTTATGTCCTTGTTGCCTAAAGCTTTGTGAATACTTGGAACGTCCACCTTATCTTTAAGACGTAGAGCAAACGTGCGTCTACCGCTTTCAATGGATGCGTTCTCGATGCCACTGTTCGTTAGCAGCTTTTTGATGTAAGTGTTTAGACTTGGACAGTAGTACGACACTTTGCCTTTGTCAGTCTCTTTGCGCTGTATCTGAAACTCACCGTATCGCTTGCGAACAAAGAAAGGGGCATCAGGTTCAAAGCCGTTGTATCTATCGGGATGCTGACCATCTACAGGCCGCTTATCAACATAGTTAGAGATCAACTCTTTTAGGAATAAGTTTAGATAGGCTTTCAGGGGAAATTAGGAGTACATCAGAAACATTATATAAGTGGGCTTGTTGCAAATAATCAGAGAATGCAGGTTTATCCAGTGATGGGGGTAATTATTACTGGTAAATCACTTCAATATTGAATAGACGATTCATGAAGGCAGATCTCTCCTGCACTATTGTTTTTCATTCATCATGACGTAACCAAAAATCAAATTGCCCTTTGTTCAACATCCGTAATGATTCGAACCCCTGGATAGTTGACCAAGCTCTCTTTCGTATTTTTAAACCACCAGTGGCTACAACGAGCTTCTTGATGGGAGCGTGATCGGACTCGATACCATTATTGAGATACTTCACTTGCCGCTGCTCAACATCTGCTCGTAGTCGTCCCTCCTCCTTCAAGCGGGTAATCACATTGGCGTATGAGGAATACTTGTCTGTGTTTAACGTTTTAGGCTGATTGTCTAAGTCGTAATACCTCAAGCAGCGCCTAAGAAATTGATAAGCGGCTTCTTTATTACGTTTGTGAGAGAAGTAGAAATCCAGTGTTTCACCTTGCTTATTGATGGCACGGTAAAGATAGTGCCACTTTCCCTTCACTTTTACGTAAGTTTCATCAAGCTGCCACGATGAGTCTGTCCGGGTGAATTGATATCGTCGTAACTTCTTGAGTAGTGCTGGGGCATATTCAATAAACCAACGATAAATGGTCGAACGATTAACCGAAATTCCTCGCTCTGCTAGCATATCGCTGAGGTTGGCATAGCTCATTGGTGTCGAACCATACCAACGAAGGCACCAAAGAATGATTTCAGGGGCAAAGTGTTTCCATTTGAATTCTGGGTTGGTCATTGAGTCGCTAGATTAGATGAGAAAGAAGGAATTCTGAGCCTTAGCTGAATTTTTTATAACAAACCCAAAAATAAAACATGCCTCTCAAATTAATCTGCAAACAGATGTGTTTTTTTATAAAGTACTATATTTTGGGTGAATTGCACATTAGATTATAGTTAAAGCTATTTCTGAATGTATTGAGCGCGAAGAAAAGTACCATTTTTTCATGGAAGTACATTAGGATAGTTACGATATATTTATGCAGCACTTAAATACTGCATAAAGGGTGAGATCTTACGTTTAATATAACTAGGAGCTATTTATGACAGAACCTTTTTTATTACTCGATTGCAGTAACTAATTTCTTCAACAAAAGGTATCATAAAAATGATTTTTAAAAAAAATTTTTTATCGAAAACATTAATAGTTAGTGCTATTGGTTTATCCCCATTACATTCCTATGCTGGACCAATAGTTGGAAGTGATGTTAGGTATATGTCATGTGTAGAAGTTCAAAATCCTCTTCAAGATGATGTATTACTTACTGTTAAAAACGAAACAAATCCACTCGGTGCATCAGATATTAATACAACAAAATATAAAATAAAGAAAGGATTTTCAGGTAAGGTTTGCCCTGGCTATATACTAGTAGCAGATGATTCACCATCTGCAAATTATTTTCTTAGCTGGGATATCAATAGAATAAGTGATGATAGGTTACTCGATTCTTTTAGTACAACATTTCACTTGGATACACCTGTAGGTTCTATGATATGGGACATTGATGAAAAAGGGGAATGTGCTGCAAACACAGGAACTCGAGGTGTATATCTAGATCATTATGGTGATTCATCTTGTGGGAAGATAACTACAGGTGTAGGTGATATGATGCAGGCTGTATTTGTCACAGATCTATAATAAAGAGGTTTTATGAAAAAAAATATTTTTATCGCTTCACTTTTTTTTGTGGCAGTACATGCTAATGCGGATATGTATGGAGATATAAAGCAAAAATCTTGTATCCATATTGCTACGCCACCAAGTGAAGATATAATTGTTGATGTTTATCAAGATGTGCAAGATTATGATCTTCACACACCACAAACTAGACCTGTTCGTGTAACTCAAGATACTATAACCATAAAAGCAGGTACTACAGAAAAGGAATATTGTTCTAGTATGATTGGATATACTGGTTATCATAATTCTACTGTGGGAACAGCATTTAATGTTTTTAATAGCGATAAAACAAAATTACTAGATAGTTTTTATAGCTATTCTAATTTTAATGGTGATGGTGCAAATAATGATTGGGATTTAAATGAATTTGGAAGTAAAAAAGATAGCCAATGTAATGCAAAAGATGAAACACAAAGAGGCGTTCATTTGTGGGCTGTTGATAACCATGGAACATCTCATTGGACCTGTTCTCCAGCAGAAGATATTCCAGATGAAAATACCGTACACATTGTGTTTACGCCTAATTTTACCCTGTAAATAATTCTGTATAACCGTCGGGGTTACATATATTTAGTAAGTTGGTCTTCGAACATAATCATAAGGGAGAAGTGTCCCCTAGTTTTCGGGCATAACTTTAAGTGATTGATCTGATTTAATATGGGATTGTTGCAAATAATCAGAGAGTATAGTCCCACCCAATGATGGGATTAATTATTATTGGTAAATCACTTCAAGAGAGTGTCCTGAATTCTGTGTAAGTGTCTAAACTTAAGCCTTAAAGGCTAAGGATGGACAATATGGATAAGAAAGCACTTGAAGCTTTTGCTCGTGAAGCTGCGAAATCAATTAAGACAGAATCTGATCTTGATGACTTCCGAAAAATGTTAACTAAGGTGACCATTGAAACGGCGTTAAACGCTGAACTCGATGAGCACCTTGGTTATCAAAAACACCAATCTAGAACCAGCTCTAACTCCCGCAATGGCTACTCGGGTAAGTCAATCATCACCGATGATGGAGAAGTTGATATCGACGTCCCTCGCGACCGTGAAGCTAGCTTTGAACCTCAACTCGTGCGTAAGCACCAAACTCGATTCCAATCCATGGACGACAAGATATTGAGCTTGTACGCGAAAGGCATGACCACACGTGAAATCGTCGCAACGTTCAAGGAAATGTATGATGCAGATGTCTCGCCAACGCTGATATCAAAAGTAACCGACTCGGTGCTTGAGCAAGTAATTGAGTGGCAGTCGAGACCTCTCGACGAAATTTACCCTGTCGTCTATCTCGATTGTATCGTGGTGAAGGTGCGTCAAGACAAGCAAGTCATCAACAAAGCAGTCTATCTTGCATTGGGCGTCAACATGGAAGGCCAAAAAGAACTGCTCGGTATGTGGCTCTCTGAAACGGAAGGTGCCAAGATAGCGATGCTGCGCATCGAGCGAGGCCGCGTTAAATTATGTATTCAACATAAATTCAATTGACGCTATGATCTCTGCATCCTTTATTATCTCGAATTAAGTACCTCTTGGCACGCAACTAC
>NZ_JAAUWS010000071.1:0-9349 GCF_014694465.1 Vibrio sp. S11_S32
GGCTAAAAGCCTTTTACTCTTCGTTAAGTCACATTTACTTAGAATAACTAGGCTTCAATCGACTTGCCTCGATTAAAAGGCTTTTATCTCGAACAAAATTTAATCACGAAAGATCAACAGCCCCTAGATTCAGCTTTTCTTTAGGCGCATTTAACCTTGATAACATTGCCGTGTTCTACTCTTTCTCATATTTTCAGCCCCTATTAAAATGTAACAAAATCACTGTCACATTTAGTAGTCGAAAGCTCATAACACTCCCCGCCATCAAATCATATCGTGTTTAAAATCCATAATAACCATTAGCGAAAAAATAAAATCCGACACAAAAACAACCAACTACATTAATCTTTCAAATCTGAAACTTATGATTTCACATTCTTCAGCCCGTTGTAATAAAACTGAAATCTAAAGCAGTTAACGTTAGCCCTGAAAACACACTTACTTACAATTCAGGATGGAAAGATGAAGAAATACACTTTGGTTTTGACCTCGTTAGTTGCGTTATCTGCGTCTACTTTGATTGCACCGGCGATGGCAGCCACCACCATTAATGGCGCGGGTGCCACTTTTCCTTATCCGGTTTACGCCGATTGGGCCAAAGCATACAACCAAGAAACCGGTGTACAACTGAACTACCAAGCCATTGGATCCGGTGGTGGTATTAAGCAAATTGAAGCCAACACCGTTGATTTCGGGGCATCGGATGCGCCATTAAGTAAAGATGAATTAGACAAAAATGGCTTGGTGCAATTTCCTGCGGTCATGGGTTCGATTGTGCCTGTGGTGAACGTTAAAGGGATTAAAGCTGGCGAGCTTAAGCTGTCGGGTGAAGCTCTCGCCGATATTTATTTAGGCAAAGTAAAGTATTGGGATGATGCCGAAGTAAAAGCCTTAAATACCAATTTAGCGCTGCCACACCAAATGGTGATCGCGGTGCATCGCTCTGATGGCTCAGGCACTACCTACAACTACACTGATTACTTACAACGCGCGAGCAAAACTTGGGCCTCTCAAGTCGGTATGGGTAAAGAAATCGCTTGGCCAAAAGCTGCCACCGGTTTAGGCGGTAAAGGCAATGCTGGAGTCGCGAATCTCGTCAAACGTACTCCTGGCACAATTGGCTATGTTGAATACGCTTACGCTGAGCAAAATAATCTGGTTTACACCCAAATGAAGAATAAAGAGGGTCATTTTGTGAAACCTGAATTAGCCGCCTTCCAAGCAGCAGCGGCCAATGCGGATTGGTCACATGCACCGGGCTTTAAGCTAATGCTCAACGATCAACCGGGCGCACAATCATGGCCAATGACCGCGGCAACCTTCATCTTAATGCATAAAGAACAAGCCAATCCAGCTACCGCCAAAGAAGTGCTGAAGTTCTTCCAATGGGGCTATCAACATGGCGACATCGCCACCAAATTAGGTTATGTACCAATGCCAAGTAATGTGGTGGATATGGTGCAAACCATGTGGTCAAAAGAAATTAAAGCTAAAGACGGTTCAGCGGTTTACCAGCAGTAAATCCCTTCCCGATGATGGGGTTCTCTGCGTTGCTATGGCTTTGCTTATTTTGCATTGTTGATTTAGCCGCGCGAGAAAGCCCATCCATCATGGATCAAGACATCGTTAACAGGATATTACCTTGAACGTTCCACATATCGACGCATCTCAAAACTCAGTGATTCAAAGCGTGCCCCGAGCTCGATTTTTTACCCATAATCGAGTTGAGCGTTTATTTAAAAATGCGAGTTATACCAGCGCGTTATTCATCATGTTATTGATGATCGCTTTATTTGCTTCATTAGTCGGAGGGGCTTGGCCTGCAATTTCTAAATTTGGCTTTGGTTTTATTACCAATACCGAATGGGATCCCGTTCAGTCTTTATTTGGCGCGGCGAATGCTCTGTATGGCACCATTGTTTCTGCGATTATCGCAGTGCTACTGGCAACACCAGTGGGCATTGCGATTGCAATTTCATTATCAGAACTGGTGCCTAAATGGATTGCTAAGCCGATCAGTATGGCGATTGAATTACTGGCCGCCGTCCCGAGCATTATTTACGGCATGTGGGGGCTTTTTGTGTTCGCTCCGTGGTTTTCAGAAAATGTTCAGGTTTGGTTACTCGAGCATTTAAGTGAAATACCGGTCATTGGAGTGTTATTTAGCGGGCCACCGATTGGCTTAGGCTTACTCACTTCTGGCATTATTTTGGCGATCATGATTTTGCCGATCTTAACCTCATTAATTAAAGATGCCCTTTCAACCGTACCCAATGTATTGCGTGAGTCGTCTTACGGTATTGGCGCGCATTCTTACGAAGTGATTTTAAAAGTATTACTGCCTTCCATTAAAAGCTCAATCTTAGGCGCATTTATTTTGGCATTGGGCCGCGCATTAGGCGAAACCATGGCGATCACCTTTGTGATCGGTGGCTCGCAAGACATTAACGCATCGCTGTTTATGCCGGCAACCTCGATCTCAGCCACCATTGCAGAACAGTTTAATGAAGCCACCGATCCTGTGCATATCGCCTCACTGTTAGCGTTAGGTTTAGTGCTATTTGTGATCACCTTCATTGTGATGGGTTATGCCCGTCTTCAACTTAGAAAAGGGAACCGCTAATGACTCGCTCACAATGGCGTACCGCCAAAAGTAAAGCATTTAGAGCCTTGTGTTACAGCGCGACAGGATTGGGCTTAGCTATTCTCGGCGTGATTGTTTACAGCTTATTAAGCAAAGGTTTACACGGTTTGCATTTTTCAACTTTTACCGAATCGATGCCAAGCCCTGGCGGCGAAGGTGGTTTAGCCAATGCGATTGTTGGCAGTTTAATGATCAGTGGCGTGGGTATTGCTATCGCGATCCCGATCGGATTACTGGCGGGAACTTGGTTATCGGAATACGGTAAAGATTCAAAACTGGCCGATATTATTCGCTTTTTAAATGGCATGTTAATGAGCGCGCCATCGATTTTGATTGGCTTATTTGTCTATGAAATTTGCGTCAAACCGACCGGCAGTTTCTCTGGTTGGGCCGGCTCGATTGCGCTGGCGATGATCGCACTGCCGATGATTATTTCAACCACCGAAGAGATGCTTAAACTGGTACCGAAAAGCATTCGTGAAGCTGGCGCAGGCCTTGGTATGCCTAAATGGCGCGTCACCTTATCGCTCAGCTATCGCAGTGTTGGTGCTGGGATTTTAACTGGGGTATTACTGTCGTTTGCCCGTATTTGTGGTGAAACCGCCCCACTGCTATTCACCGCGTTAAACAATAATTTTATGTCACTTGATATGAATGGACCGATGGCCAATTTACCAGTCACCATTTATCGACTGGCGATGAGCCCTTATGACTCATGGAACGACTTAGCTTGGACTGGCGCATTAATTATTACCGTCGCCATTTTAATACTCAATGTGACTTCTCGAATGCTACCGGCAATGCTGGCGAAACGTTCGCACATCAAAAGCCAAAAGACACAAGGATAAGACTGATGAACTCGACTGCCTCTACTGTAATTAATCATCCTGTTATGAATACTAACCAAAACTCAAACATTGCAAATGCTGCGGAAAAAACGATGAATTCAGAAAAACCGAAAGCTTTAAAAGATATGAGAGCTTTAGAAAATATGAAAGCTTTGGAAAGCGTTACCAACCCTCCAATTGACACGGCATTATTATCAAAACGTATGAACATCCAAAACTTGAACTTCTTTTATGGCAAAGATAAACAAGCGCTATTCGATATTAATCTGCCTATTTATGATAATCATGTCACCGCCATTATTGGTGCTTCTGGTTGCGGTAAATCAACGTTATTGCGCACCATGAACCGTATCTATAACTTATATGATGAGCACTCAGCCGAAGGCAAGATCTTACTCGATGATGAAAACATTCTGACCACGAACTGTGATTTATATGGCCTGCGCAGCAAGATCGGGATGATCTTCCAAAAACCGACTCCGTTTCCAATGTCGATATATGAAAATATTGCCTTTGGCATTCGCTTAAACGAAAAAGTATCCAAAGCCGATATGAATGTACGAGTACAAGACGCACTAGAGCATGCTCGTTTATGGAAGGAAGTTAAAGACAAGCTACACGCCGATGCAATGGGGTTATCTGGTGGTCAACAGCAACGTCTTTGTATTGCTCGCACGATTGCTTTACAACCCGAAGTCATTTTAATGGATGAACCGACTTCGGCGCTCGATCCTATTGCCACACAAGGTATTGAAAGATTAATCGCCAAACTGAGAAAGACTTTCACAATAGTGATCGTGACTCACAATATGCAACAAGCGAAACGTATTTCCGATTTCACCGCTTTTATGCACCTTGGCGAGTTAATGGAGTTTGGTCAAACTGAACAAATATTCAATCGCCCAGCCCAAAGCATGACGGCTGAATACATTGGTGGCGATTTCGGTTAAGCCACACGTCAGTCCTTTTTGCTAGATGAATCGCTATTAATCTCACCATTAATAGCGACTTTTCTCGATTTTTGTTCATTCCACTTTTCGTTTATTCACAACACATATTCCCTCTGTCACGTACCCTTCAAATTACTGTCACACAACTGTCATATTTCAACCTTATTGTGTCATTCGTCAACTGAATAACTCAACGGCATGATGCCACAAAAGGAAATAGGAATGAAAAAGACACTAATCAGCACCTTAGCAATTCTTGGCGCACTGAGCGCAACCTCTGTATCTGCAAAAGAAACTATTTCTGCGGTGGGTTCAAGTAGTGTAACTCCATTAATGGAAATGTTTTCTGAAACCTATATGAAAGCAAACCCTGATATTTTCGTTGAAGTTCAAGGCCCAGGTTCATCGGCAGGTATTAAAGCAGCAAAAAGTGATTCTGCTGATTTAGGCATGTCATCTCGTAACCTAAAACCTGAAGAAAAAGAAGCCAACTTAAAAGAAGAAATCATCGCCCATGACGGTATCGCGGTTGTGGTTAACCCTGCGAATAAAATCAAAGGATTAACTGCTGCACAAATCACGTCAATTTATAAAGGTGAGGTCTCTAACTGGAAACAAGTGGGCGGCGAAGATAAACCTATCGTGACCATCACTCGTGATACCGCTTCAGGTACTCGCGGCGCATTTGAAGACATTATGAATTTAAAAATGAAAGTGAACGATATGAAAGTATCGGCAATCTCACAACGTGCACAAGTGGCTAACGGTAATGGTGGTTTAAAAACTATGGTTGCAAGTAACCCTTATGCGATTGGGTATATCTCTTTAGGTACGGTTGATAACACAGTGCACCCACTGGCTGTCGATGGTGTCGAAGCCACTATCCCGAACATCAAAAACGGTACTTACAAAGTTTCTCGTCCATTTTTAGTACTGTACCACGAAGGTAAACCATCAGCGTCGGCGCAAAAATTCCTAGACTGGATGCTGACTAAAGATGCACAAAAGATCGTGCTATCTCACGGCTACATTGATATCCACTAAGCAACACTTTAACAATTTTGCCTAGTACGCAAGTGCTAGGCTTCTTTTCCATCTCGACGTTTTTCCTGCTCCTATTTATAGCAAGAGCCATCGATTTGTGAGTTTTGAATACCCATCGCCACTTATAGTGACAAAATTTGGTAGTGACCAAACTATGAATACTATCGTTAACCCAGAAGCATCAAACACTTCTAATCAAAACGGTAATCTACGCCAAAAGAAAGGTGTAGATTGGAAAGAAAAAATCTTCCATGCCTTATTTCTAGGCAGCGCCATCATTGGGATTGTGTCTTTAGCCCTCATTGCTTATTTCATTATTGCTGAAAGTATCCCAGCGTTTAAAGCGGTCGGTGTTTCTGCCATTGTGTTCGGTGATAACTGGCTCCCCCCTGCCCTTTATGGTATTTACACCATGATTGTTGCTTCGGTCGTCTCGACCTTTGGCGCAGTAGTGGTTGGGGTTCCTATTGGCTTATTAACTGCAATTTTTATTGCTGAAATTGCACCGAAGAAACTGGCCGATATTATTCGCCCTGCGGTGGAACTGCTGGCGGGGATCCCATCGGTGGTTTACGGTTTCTTTGGTCTCGTGATTATTGTGCCGTTAATCCAAAATATCTTTAGCGTGCCTGCGGGTAACACAATTTTAGCGGGGATAATCGTGTTGGGCGTGATGATATTGCCAACTGTGATCACCGTGTCTGAAACCTCGATTCGCGCTGTGCCTCAAGCTTATAAAGAAGCCTCATTGGCACTGGGGGCATCAAAAACCTACACCATCTTTAAAGTATTACTGCCTGCGGCTCGTTCTGGGATCATGACGGCGGTTATCTTAGGTATTGCACGCGCGCTTGGCGAAACGATGGCCATCATTATGGTGATGGGAAACGCCCCTGCTATGCCAGAAGGTATTTTAGATTCTGCCCGTACTTTAACCGCCAATATCGCGATTGAAATGTCATACGCAAGTGGTATTCATGCCAACGCATTATATGCAACGGGTGTGGTGTTACTGGCTTTCATCATGATTTTAAATGCCGGTTTGCTTTATCTTAACCGTCAGAAGGCGAGGTAGTTATTATGACTATTCAATCAAACAATCAATCAAACAACCATCATGCACAAGCAACTCTCTCTCAGCCTGTTATTTCTCAAGCGCTGCGCGATAAGTTAAAGAAACAACGTCAGTTGAAAGATACGTTACTTAATATTTTTATTTGGCTATCCGCAGGATTAACCGTTGGCTTTTTATTTTGGATTATGTGGTACATCTTATCCAACGGCTTACAGCATGTAGATTGGAACTTTATTAGCGACGATTATACTCGTACGGGTGATGAACACGGTATCTTCCCTATGATCATCGCCACCATTTATATGGTGATTGCATCAATAGCGGTTGCCGCACCATTGGGCATCATGACGGCGATTTATTTAACCGAATACGCGAAACCTGGCAGCAAATTAGTCAAAGTCATTCGCTTTTGTACTGAGTCATTGGCCGGTATCCCATCGATCATCTTTGGTCTGTTTGGTATGACCTTCTTTGTTACCGTGATGGGCTTTGGTTTCTCGATTTTATCGGGGGCATTGACCTTAAGTATCTTGATCCTTCCGGTGATTATTCGTACCACAGAAGAATCATTAATGGCGGTTTCACAGACTTACCGTGAAGGATCTTATGGTTTAGGCGCATCTAAAATTTACACCATCTGGCGTTTAATTCTACCAAGTGCGATGCCGGGCATTATTACCGCAGTTATTTTGAGTGTTGGTCGCGTGATTGGTGAATCGGCTCCAGTGTTTTTAACCGCCGGTATGGTGGCGCGTATTCCCGAATCAGTGTTGGATTCAGGTCGAACATTAACGGTTCACTTATACAAACTAACCACTGAGCTTTTCACTATTGATGAGTGGAATCAAGCTTACGGCACCGCAACCGTTCTGATTGTATTAGTCCTAATGATTAACATGCTGACCAAGTTCCTTGGCAGTCGCTTTAATAAAGCCAATTACTAATATTTTATCTTAGAGACGTATTGATTCTAAACACCATTATTAATAACAAAGCAATTTGACTCTCAAAAATATCAGTGGCTTTGTTACCTAAAGAGAATACTAAAATGAACAAATTTAATATCGAAAACCTAGATTTATTTTACGGCGACAACCAAGCATTAAAAAGCATCAACTTGCCGATCCCACACCAGAAAGTTACGGCATTAATTGGTCCTTCCGGTTGTGGTAAATCGACCCTACTGCGCTGTTTAAACCGCATGAACGACTTAATCGCCGGCGTAAAAATCACCGGTAAAGTCAGCATGGATGACAATGATATCTACGGTAATATCGATGTGGCTGATCTGCGTATTAAGGTTGGTATGGTATTCCAAAAACCCAACCCATTCCCAATGAGTATTTATGAGAATGTGGCCTATGGATTACGCGCACAAGGCATTAAAGATAAGAAGCATATTAACGAAGTGGTCGAGAAATCATTACGCGGCGCAGCGTTATGGGATGAAGTAAAAGATCGCTTAAAATCACACGCATTTGGATTATCGGGCGGTCAGCAGCAGCGTTTATGCATTGCTCGCACTATCGCGATGCAACCGGATGTGATCTTAATGGATGAACCGACTTCGGCGCTTGATCCTATTGCGACTCATAAAATTGAAGATTTAATGGAGTCACTGAAGAAAGAATTCACCATAGTGATCGTGACTCACTCAATGCAGCAAGCACGCCGCATCTCAGACCGAACGGCCTTCTTTTTAATGGGTGAGTTAGTCGAACACAATGATACTGCTGTTATTTTTAGCAATCCAAAAGATGACCGCACTCAAGGATACGTCAACGGTGATTTTGGTTAAAAAACCAATGCCTCTCACCGCACGTTAAGCATAACTATAAAAAGCGATGGACCTTTTGCCCCTTTAATCGAGGGGCTTTTTTGTACAGTCACTGAAGAAAAACAATAAGAATAAAAACCCGATACCATGTAAATCTGCCTATTAGCGGCCCCTAATCTTTTACGTTAAAAAATGGTATTTCAGTGCCCAACTTTACCATCACTAAGTATTTTATTTTCCTATAAATATTTGAGTATTTGGTCAAAATGTTTTTTGAATCTATCACTGTCATATTATCCCAACAGGATAGTGTATGAATACCATCTGAAAATGGTTCAATCGGCATCACATCGTTAAAAAATTCTTCTTTATAACGACTTTTAGAGATCTCAGTAATCTTCATTACCTTCAAACTGCCACCATAAGTGACCGCACAGTTTTGACAAACACGATAATATTCACTTGAAGAGTAGTCATCAGTACGTTCAATGATTGGTCCGCCATTACGTCCAAAAGCTTTATCGTTCGCAATAGGTGAGCATGGGTGGGCCTGAAAATCCCCCAATAAAGAATCAGAAAAGAATAACTGTTGCTTAAAAGGTTCATCTGCGGTGGAAGTAAACAGATAAAATGTATCATCGATTTGTTTTACACAAGTATCGACGTATTTGGCACCACTAAGCATTATTCTGGTCTAATCGATCTGGACACCTTGATTGTGGATAATACGATAATCAATCGAGGTGAATATGAATACAAAACGTCAATATCGAACTTATACGAAAGAATTTAAAGAAGAGGCAATCGGCTTTATTACCGAACAAGGGTATTCTGTCGCCCAAGCTGCTGATGCGTTGGGAGTATCACAAAACCTGCTTTACACCTGGAAGCAGAAGGCTGACGAACTCAATAATTCATCTGTCAACGCAGATGAAAAAACGGAATTAATGGCTCTTAGAAAGGAAGTAAAGCAGCTTAGAATGGAGAAAGAGATCCTAAAAAAAGCCAGCG
>NZ_JAAUWS010000072.1:0-8866 GCF_014694465.1 Vibrio sp. S11_S32
ACAAGAGTCAGCTGTTTGTATTGTTTCCCCATGTGGGTACCTTGGTTATTGTTTGAGAACTTCAGCCTACGAGCAGCTGGCTCTCGTGTCTATACCAAGTGTGTCGGTTATTCTGAGAATCTAGGGTTTACCCCGTCCTCATTTAGATTAGATCACGAATATCTTGAACAGTTAGAATTTCATTTTCAAACACGATATCACAATTATTTAGTGATTATAAACTTACTGTAAGAACAAATGGCTCCATTAATAAATTGAATACCAGAATGAATATTCTTAGCCCGATTAGCTACTACTTGATATTCAATGGTCGCATCATTATTAATCATGCTAATAAATAAAACACCATCAACAACTTTCCATGCACCTGATAATGACTTATCTCCAAATAATTCTATTTCAGTTACGCCTCCATTTGAGTTGAACTGTAACTCTGATGATGCTCCATCATTTGGCACCTTTACCCAAGTTTGCTGATGCAATTCATAACTTAAAATCTTACGACGTTGTTTTTCCCACTCATTGAACTCTGACTCTTGAGCGGCAGATAATTTTGTAAGTTCTTTGGTATCAATAAGAGACTGGTCTTTTTCATACCAAAAAAGTTGTAAATTTAGTGGCTTCATCGACTTTACTGTTCTTTAAATGATTTAATTTTCATCACTCTGCGCCAACAGTACTATTAAGTCAAATTAGATAGAAAGGAATAGAAGTAAAATGTGGGGTGTGCAGTACATATAGGAGATTACAGTACTGCACGGAAACAAAACATCGTTATTATTGAAGATAATGACTATTAATTAGAAAATAGTCTTAATAAACCAACCTCATCACAAGTTTGATTTAACCTTTTCTGAGCAAGATGAATATTCTCTTTCCAGTTATCATCTTGCGCCCACATTTCGATCACAAGGGGAACTACACATTGTGTTTCCTTCAAAGTACTTAAAATAGCTTTGAAATCGACCTCGCCATCACCGATAACTAAATCTCGGAACTGACCTTTATATTCAGAAGTTACACGATAGGTATCTTTTAAGTGTATTTGAGTAATGCGTGGCTTGCTTAACTTAAGCTCAGTTACAATATCGTAATTCCAACCAGAGATGTTTCCCACATCGGGATAAGCGGTGAAATAAGGTGAATTAACTTCACGGCTTAGCACTTCAAACTTACTTAATGAATTGAGATAGTCCGTATCCATGATTTCAACGGCTAACATGACTCCTGCTCTCTCAGCAAGTTGTGCTGAAAGCTTCATTCCCTCAATAAACCTTTGATGTGTGACCTTATCCGCAGGTTCATAATAAACATCATAGCCAGCCAATTGAATAGTTCTAATACCCAATTTATAAGCAAGCGTAATTGCTTTTTCCATATGAATAACAGCTTGCTCACGAATAACTGAGTCAGCAGAACCAAACGGGAATTTACGATGAGCACTTAAACACATTGATTGCAAAGGCACGCCATATTTTTCACAAAGATGACGTAAACCATACACCTCTTCGTCATTCCAATCTAAACGACTGCGACGTTCATCAGACTCATCAACTGAGATCTCTAAGAAATCAAAACCCAGCTCTTTGGTCGCCTTAAGTTTCTCATCCCAACTAAATTCATTTGGAAGGGCTTTTTCATAAAGCCCTACACGATGGCGCTGTAAGTTTTTATACATAACACCCTCTAGTTCCAGTAACGATTAATTTGCGCTTTTAGTGCTTCTGCCGTTTCTTTACCTTTATCTCCAGCCAGAGCACGACCAGCAATAAACGTTTTTGCTTTAATGCCTTCAAATAGATAGAGATCATCAGGTACTATCCCACCGGTAATTGATAACTCAAGACCTAACTCTGACAGTGCACGCATTTTCACAAGATCTTCTTCAGTCCAACCCACACCAGCTAACTCAGCATCACGAGAACGGTGGTAAATGGCTTGAGATATGCCAAGATCAACCCAAGACTGCGCATCTTCCATTGTCCAGTTTCCGTAAATTTCGATTTGAATTTCACCATTAAATTCATCAGCCACTTTTTTACATGCATCAATAGTCGCAATATGTGCAGCAGCCGAAACAGTGACCCAATCGGCACCAGCTTCAAATGCCATGCGAGCTAAAATCGCTCCACCATCCGTCGTTTTCATATCACAAACTAAAATATGATTAGGATGATTTTTTCGTAATGTAGATACTGCCGTCATCCCTTCAGCAAAAGCCAAAATAGTCCCGACTTCAATCACATCAACAAAGCTTTCAACATTATTCGCCACCTCAATGGCAGCCGGTAGATTTGTTTGGTCTAGGGCGATTTGAATCATTGGTTTTGTCATGTCGTTATCCTTTAATTTGTTCACGTATTAGATGAGCTAAGCCATCATTATTGTTATTCGTTGAGCACACGACTTGAGCGTGTGACTTTACGATGTCATCAGCATTACACATCGCGACACCTAATCCTGCGTACTTGAGCATTGATATGTCATTGTGGTTATCACCAACAGCTATAACATCTGATGCTTGATAACCTAGATCTGAAATATATTCTGAAAGACGAAGACCTTTACTGTTTCCTTTGGCAGCAAAATCAATTCGATTTGACCAAGAGCGCTCTCCATTAAAGTTTGATTCGACCCAAGGGTGCTGCATCAAACTGTCCACAGTCTCTTCTTCGCCTTCAACTACAAATTTCCAAACATGCTCAGCCTGATTCGCGGTTTCGATAAATGAATCGACTCGATATATTTGTGGTCTATGTTGCTCCGGCGCTGTTGCTGCCCATTCCTCTAATACCAACATGTAAGCAAATGGATTGTAATTGGAGTACGTCATCGCATGAGTGATATACATCACCATCTTGAGTTGAAATTCTTCAGCCATGTCAATGAAGGTCAATGCGTTTTGTTTTTCTATCGCATTTTGCTTAAGAACCGTTTCACTCTGATAGTCATAAACATAAGTGCCATTACAGCAAATGATTGGGGTATCAAGCCCTAATTCATAATAGTAAGGCCTAGCTGCTGTATGGTGTCGTCCTGTGACGATGACAACATGGCAATACTTTTTGGCTTCTTGAATTGCTTTTTTTACTTCTGGATGAATCGTATGATTATCTGTTAACACTGTTCCATCCAGATCCAATGCAAGCACTTTATACATAGAATGTTCTCTCAATATATGGATAACTTTTCTTATCAAACCTTACTTTGGCCGTAATAAGCATTTTCTCCATGCTTACGTAAATAGTGCTTGTCTGATAATTCTGGTTGGATTTTGATACCACTATTCAGAGAACGTGTAGCTAGAGCCATCGCTGACACTTCTTCTAATACAACAGCATTATGCACCGCATCGATTGCATCTTTTCCCCAAGAAAATGGAGCATGCCCAGCAACAATGACACTAGGAACCGCCATAGGATTGATATGTCTATGAGCAAACTCCTCAATGATGACTAACCCTGTGTTTTTCTCATATTCTTCAGCAATTTCTATATTTGATAGTCGGCGAGTGCATGGAATATCACCATAAAAATAATCCGCATGTGTTGTACCTAGAGCTGGGATATCAATGCCTGCTTGCGCCCAAATAGTCGCACTGCGTGAGTGGGTATGAACGACACCACCAGTACCAGGAAATGCTTTATAGATCTCAAGGTGAGTTGCAGTATCACTTGAAGGATTTAATACCCCTTCCACAACAGTACCTTCAAGATCGACAATAACCATGTCATCAACTGTCATATCACAGTACTCTACCCCTGACGGCTTAATGGCAATCACACCACGTTCGCGATCAATCTCAGAAACATTACCCCAAGTAAAAGTCACTAAACCATATTTAGGTAGTTGCAAATTTGCGTTTAGTACTCGCTGTTTTAATTCATGATATTGTGACATTGTGCCTCCTTATGCTGCTTCAGTTTCTGCCAATGCCGCATCAATTAAACAAGCTACATCAGCAGCAGTTTTACATGCACGAAGCTTCGAAAAATCCTCATCAAACTCAATTAAATTAGCAACCTGCATTGTGCCTTCTATATGTTCATCAGAGTCTTTACCAGCAAGAGTAATCAAAACATCTACAGGCTCATCGACGCCTTCAAACATAATTGGTGTTTCTAATACCGTTAGTGCAAAACCCGTTTTGATAACGCCATCTTCAGGACGGCAATGAGGTAATGCAAAGGCATCATGAATACAAATATAAGGACCTTCCTCGCCAATCGCTTTAGTTATTGCATCGTAATAACGATCTTCAACGACACCAGCGCTTACAAGAGCATCCGTTCCTAACTTAATTGCTGATTTCCAATCCGTTGCTTTCGCATTTAGTTGGATAGAATTATTTTGGATAAGAGATTCTTTTAAATTCATTGTTTTGCTCACTTATTGAATTATTTTTATATGCTCGGCAACAATGAGTTACCGAGCTTTTTTTATTATTTATGGAAGTTGTTTTCGATAATTGAAACTAGCTCATCACCAAAGGTTTTCACCATGATCATGTTCTTCACTGCTAATTGCTGCTTGCCTTCCGGGAGACCTGTAATTTTTGCAGCTAATGCAACAGAGGTAACAATGATGTCAAATGAACCTAAATGAGATTTGTAATCCGTGATTGCACTATTAAAAGTCGAGCTCGGAATGCCTTTTTTATCTAGATATTCTTTAATTTTCTTTGAACACATCATTGAAGAACCTTGACCAGAACCGCAACATACAAGAACTCGCACTGGTTTTTGATTTTCTAGATTAGTAGTTTTAGGTGTTTCAGATTGAGAGGCAATTTCAACTTCAACCTCAATACCTTCAGGAGTTATCGCTGTCATAATTTCAGAACCTGCAGCATCTTCTTCTGCTCGTAGCTGTTTTGATGCAAAGTACATATACACACCAGCAAGGGCTAAAATAAAGAAGAAGAAAAGGCTTGAACTTGATATTCCTTGCATGATTGGAGGGAAAACCAGAGCCCAATCAGCCATGCCCATCCAACTATTAAATTCAGTTCCTGATTGAGCAAAGATATGAATAGCCCATGCTGAACCAACAACTTCAATAATCCCCATAACAAAACAGATTTTCATGACGGCTTTCCAACCACCAAAATGGTTTGCGAAGACACCAATGGTTGCGTTCGAGAAGAACATTGGGATGAAGCCAGGAATAATCATGATTGGTGCATCGAATGCCAACATTGCAAGCACTGCGGTAAATTGACCAACAGCTCCCCACATAAAACCAAATACCATTGCATTTGGTGAATATGCGTAAATTGCAGCACAATCGATAGCAAGAACTGCGTTTGGAATTAAACGTTGTGAAATACCATTAAATGCTTCAGACAATTCAGCAACGAACATACGAACACCAGTTACTATAACTTGAATTGCAACAGCGAACTTAAGGCCAGTTTCAAAAATATAAATAAGCCAGTGTGTTTTACCTGCCATATCTTGAAGATTATCTAAACCAAATGAGAGAAGAATGATGCCGAAGAATACAGTCATAACTAGTGTGGTAGCTGCGATACTATCGTGGAAAATATGTAGCCATTTAGGTAGATTTATATGATCGACACTATCTTTTTTATCACCCAGCTTTGGCGCTACTTTCGTTGCAATCCATGATGCAAATTGTTGTTGGTGACCAATCGAAAAGCCAGCACCACCGGTAACTTCTTGGGTCGGCTTGAACATGATGTTGGATGATATACCCCAGTACAACGCCATTAATATTGCCGAATAAATAATGGTTTCCCACATGCTTGCGCCAAGCACAAAGTAAAAAACCGCAATTAGGCCAGCTTGCTGGAACATAATATGCCCAGTTAGCATGATAGTGCGAATACCTGTAATTCGGCGAAAAACAACAAGAAGAATATTTAACCCAAGAGCGAGCAATACTGCATAACCAACCCAAGAATAATTATCTCCCATGGTTTCCATTGTAGACATCATGGAAGTATATGGATCAATAACCGAGCCAGTCAGCCCATGTATTTCACTCATTTTCTCAATCACAGGCTTAAAGCCTGCAACTAAAGTTCCCGCCCCGACTTGGACTATCATAAAACCAACAATGGTTTTAATTGAGCCAGAGATAATCGTTGTTGCATCTCGCTTAAGTAGTATGTAACCCAGACAGGTAACTAAACCAAGCAGCAATGGTGCTTTAGTCATTACCTGACTGTAAAAAATATAGAAGATATCGTATAAGAACTCCATATTTTTACCCCTAATTATAATTTTGTAATTTTAATGGTTTGTAGGATTGTGATTTCTCACTCTTGCTCACGAGATACACTTTAGCAATCAAAAGTAATCATTCAATGAACACTTGTGATTACTTTGATTTATATCAATAATTCATTCTTGCAATCGTTTCAATTGAGCGCCCGATCACATAAAAACAACAAATACAATAAAAATCAATAACTTGAAAATATTTATGATTAAAGTCAGGTTTTTTATACTATATGATTTGACAATCAAACTCGTGATTACTAGAATCAAATTAAATCACAAGTAATCATAAGCTTGTCATCACGACAAACCGAGTGTTCAACATGAATGAACTACAAAGACATAATGGCATCTTGTCGTTATTAGAAGAAAAACAGGCAATTAACGTTTCAAATATTATTGACAACTTTAGCGTTTCACCAGCGACAGCAAGACGTGATATCGCTAAGTTAGATGAGCTAGGTAAATTAAGAAAAGTCCGGAATGGGGCTGAACAAGTTGAAAATAAAAAAAGAAAATGGTCCCCGTTAAACATTAACAGCACTGAGTTTTATGAAGAGAAAGCACGCATAGCTCAAACAGCCGCTGATCTTTGTCAACCAGGAGATAGTATCGTAATTAACTGCGGTTCAACCGCATTCTTGTTAGGGCAACAGCTTTGTGGTGATCAAATTCAAATAGTGACAAATTACTTCCCATTGGCAAGTTACTTAATTAATAAAGATCACGACGATGTCATTATTATTGGCGGTCAATACAACAAAGCACAAAATATATTCTTAAATCCGGCTCCTAACTCTCTAGGTTGTTATGCTGGAAACTGGATGTTTACATCAGGAAAAGGGCTCACTGATGCAGGATTATACAAAGCCGATATGCTGACAGCAGTTGCTGAGCAACAGATGCTAGAGCAAATCGACAAACTTGTAGTCGTGGTTGATAGTTCGAAAATAGGTCTACGAACAGGTATGCTTTTTTGCCCAGCCAAACAAATCGACATTGTTATAACAGGTAAAGATGCAAACCCTGAGGTGATCAAATCAATTGAAGCCCAAGGGACACAAGTTATCTTGGTATAACTACTAGTTAGAAGTAACAAACCCTAAAAAATAATAATTTAGCTCAGTGTCTTAACTATCAATTAAGACGCTCGATTCCCTACATCCTAAATAAATTCAAAAATGAAAAAGAAGGTATTAACATGAGCAACATAAATGAAATCACTCGCGAATCTTGGATCTTAAATACATTCCCTGAGTGGGGAACTTGGTTAAATGAAGAAATCGAACAAACGGTTGTTCAACCAAATACATTCTCCATGTGGTGGCTTGGTTGTACTGGTATTTGGTTAAAATCAGAAGGTGGTGCAAATCTATCAATGGACCTCTGGTGTGGTACAGGTAAAAAAACTCAAGCCGTTCAGAAAATGAAAAACCAACATCAAATGATGCGCATGGGTGGAGTTGAAGCACTTCAGCCAAATCTACGTACGGCTATTTTTCCACTAGACCCATTTGCAATTAAAGAAATTGATGCAGTAATGGCTTCTCATGATCATGGTGATCATATTGATATCAATGTTGCAGCGGCCGTTCTACAAAACTGTGGTGAACACGTTAAATTCATTGGTCCTAAAGCATGTGTTGATCTATGGATGAAGTGGGGTGTTCCAGAAGATCGCTGCATTATAGCTAAAGTTGGCGATGAAATTAAGATCAAAGATTTAAATATCAAAGTATTAGATGCATTTGATCGTACAGCATTAGTTACTCTACCAGAAGGTACATCTTCATTAAATAAAGAGATATTAGATGGTATGGATGACCGTGCAGTTAACTACTTAGTGGAAACCACTGGCGGTTCAGTTTATCACTCTGGCGACTCTCATTATTCAAACTACTACGCGAAACACGGCAATGACCATAAGATCGATATAGCGTTGCTTTCTTACGGTGAAAACCCACGCGGTGTAACGGATAAAATGACGTCTTCAGACATTTTACGTGCGGCAGAATCTCTGAACTGTGAGGTTGTAATACCTTTCCATCATGATATTTGGGCTAACTTCCAAAATGACCCACGTGAAATTGAAATGTTATGGAACATGAAGAAAGAACGTCTACAGTACGGCTTTGCTCCATTCTTCTGGCAAGTTGGTGGTAAATATACTTACCCGACTGACAAAGGTCGTATGCACTACCAACACTTCCGTGGCTTTGCTGATATCTTTAAAAATGATCCTGAGCTACCTTATCGTGCATTCTTATAAATAGGCGAATAAATAAAAAATGAGGGAGCAAATGCTCCCTTTTTCATCGACAACCGTTTTTATTTTTCCTGTTTGAATACATTAGCCATTGATGCGCCTTACTTGCTTGGCTTGCTGCTTTAAAAATAAATTTCTTATCGCCATTCAAACGCTCTAGCCAGCTTGCGATATAACTTTCATGTTGCACCTCGCCCACAATCCCCAAATCAGCACAGCAGAACTCAGGGTTCTGTCGCAAACTCAGATTGTGGGTTCTAAATTAAAGAGGCACTTTTCCTCAGATATAATTATGCAGCTAAAGAATAAAACTGCTCCCATGACGTCATTTCTTCTGAGTTAATCATCTGTCCTT
>NZ_JAAUWS010000073.1:0-8679 GCF_014694465.1 Vibrio sp. S11_S32
TACCATGACAGGTTGATATAGGAAAAGCATTTTACACACATAAATAAATCTGGGAAATAATTCATTGATGGCTACACTGTATGTATGGCCAGTGTTTACCATGAGGATTTTATGGCGTTTTTAATCAGATCTAGTGATGTTTTTAAAGAAACAAATCTCTCTATAAGTAATGGGCAATGTTCTGTTACACCTACCACTGATAACATTGGTTCACTGCCAACGCTTTATTCTGAACATGGTGAATTTAATCACCAAGCCAATAGCTACTTCTTCTATCAAAAGGCAATCAAGCAAACGATAGACTTACAACCCTGCGCTCAAGCTTTAAAGGACTACTATCAATTTCTTGAGGATAAAAACCTTCAATGGGATATGTTCCCACCAGTTAAGCGTTTAAAGCCAACTTACTTATTTCGATCCCATTTATTGAAGTTAATAAAAAAGGGAGAGCTTGCTCATTCCACAGCAAGCGTACGTATGAACCAAGTCGTTAATTACTATAAGTGGTTGATGCATGATGGTTATCTAAAGATTAAAAATGAAAAAGAAGCGCCCTTTAGAATGGAGTTCGTATCTATTAAGCGAACCGATATGCTGGCTCATATTGCTCCAAGCTTCATCATTGAAACCAGTGATTTAAGAATCAAAGTACCACGAGACAGTGACAGCAAAAACATTCGCCCCTTAACACCATTAAGTCAGGATGCGTTATCGATACTGACCACCTATCTACCTGTAGCATCCGAAGAACTAGGGCTTCAAATTTTAATCTCCATTGATACTGGACTTCGAATTCAAGAGGTCGCCACACTAACACTTGATGCTCTCGATATTGCACAACCACTTGCTGAATCTGTGCATCGTTATGAGATAGCAGTTTCACCTCAACGAAATGGTGTTCAAACGAAATACAGCAAAGAGAGGACGATTGAAATATCGAAGACTTTGCTCGATAAACTAGACGTTTATCGTACTTCTGAGCGACGTTTGAAACGAGTTATCAAGCTAAATACCAAACTCGATAATCTAGAAGAATCAGCAAAGGGATTAAGCTACGAAACCGTTGAAGCACTAGAGTTTTGCTTAAATCATGAACCCTTGTTTGTGAGTGAGCAAGGCAACCCTGTATCACCTAAGTCTATTGAAGCTAGGTGGGGGGAGCTAAGAGCGAAAATCAAACAAACGACCCCAGCTTTTGAACATCGTTTTCACGATTTTCGTTCAACGTATGGCACATATCGCCTTAATGACCTTCTTGAAGCTGGTTTACCTGTCGCGGAATGCATGGAGCTACTCATGGGGTGGATGGGACATAAAAACGAATCAACCACTTGGAAATATTTGCGCTACCTCAAACGTAAAGAAGCCTTCAAGGTGAAATTTGGCATATTAGACAGCATCATGCATGAAGCTTTGGAGGCTGAGAATGAGTAATGTCACGCACCGTCCTAAGTGGAATCCCGACTTGTGTATTCAGTTGACGATAGAGGGTAAAAAACTAGTTGATTTTAATCGTTTATTGATAAAAAACCTTCCATCTACTGAAGATTTAAAGAAAAGTAAAAAGTTTAAAGATGCCGATAGGAAAGACTTTATTCATCAAATAAAAGCTCGATATGACGAAATTATCAAGGAAGGTGGTAGCCACGAAAAGCTATACGGCTATTTTGTAAAGTTATCTCAATACATTCGGTGGTGTGACAAGAGGGATGTTGAAACCTTTACTCAATCATCAATCGAAGGCTATATGAATTTTGAAGATGAGCGTGTCATGCTAGGGCAAATCAAAAACTCAACCTATAGAACAAGCCATGCATTATTACAGGTCATCTTTACTCAATATCTAGATTTACCCCACTCGTACTTTGATAATATTGTTACGCGATATAATCATGATACCGAACCTTTTGAAGCCTACACTCGAAGTGACTTAAAGCAAATACTCCCCTTTTTGAGGGCACTATTTAAGCAAACGCATCAACAGTTTATAGATAATCCTGAGAAACATATTCAGGCGTATCGGAACATACCAACCATGACCTTTCACTGGAAAGGATGTGAATACAAATTATGTGCAGCTACCTCTAAGATGATGTCTGCTGCTACATATCTAATGGGGTATTACACCTATGCAAACACAAGTGATTTGTTCAAGTTAAAGCAACCAGAGAATGCTTCAACCACCATTGGTGAGGTATGGTATACGATGCCAGCATTTAAACGAAGAGCGTTTAAAACCATTCGCATTGAAATGGGTGAACACGAACTAGAAATCCCAAAATATTCGATGGACTTTTTTGATAAGTTACTTGAGGCTTCACGATTAATTTCTACTGGGGAAGATGCCCTACTACTGCAAACTATTGTCATGAAAAAAGTACAGCCTGTCAAAAGGAATACCTTAAATACTTTCCTTGCACGTTGGGTGGAAAGGTACTTCACTTTCAACGATCAAACGGGGCGACGATTACGTCCTATGGTAAGTCGTTTTCGTGAAACAGGCGCACGATTAACCGCTTATCATCAGGGTGAAATAGTAAATAACATCATGCTTGGGAATACATCCAACACTCGAAGAAAGAGTTACAGTGAAGGTAATAAACACAGTAACAATGGGATGCTGCAAGACTCTTTCGCCATTCGTGAAGAACAAATAAAACAAGGCGTATCACCCAAGGAAGCACAAGAAAACCTTGGTATTGATGTGCTTGTGATTGAAAAAGAGAATTCGATTGAAATACCAAATCTCAGCCGCACATCTAATGGTGGCAGTTGTAGTGACCCCTTTGGTAGTAAGTCAGAAAAGCACACCAAAAAGGCGCTGAAGCAAGGGCTAGCCAAGGATGGAGAGCGATTGGCTTGTGCGGATTTATTGGCGTGTTTTGGTTGTTCTTATCAAGTCATCGTTCAATCCGTTGCGGATATTTGGTGCTTGCTGTCATTTAGGGCGTGCATTGAAGAGTCGCTGTACCTACATTTGGATGCTCACCATTACCGCAAGAATTTTGAACAAGTCATAGTGTTTATAGATTCTAAAATTCTTCCCGATATCAATTCTAAAATCTTAAAACAAGCTGAAGAAAAACTGAATGATGAAGGGCTTCACCCAGTGTGGAATGAGCCTGAATCCATTCTTTTCTTAATTCCTAATCGTCAACAGGAGAGCGTGTAATGCCAGTTCAGCACTTATATTTAGATAGCTTCCCAGAGCAACATAAAGTAGAAGAAGCCGATGTGGTCACGCTCTATCATGAAGAACGTTTTGATGAGCTTGATAAGGTTGTGGTCTGCAAGGATGAATCAGGCAAGGTAACAGCCTACTTCGGTGATAGCGCTTGGTATTGCTTTGCGTTTTCACGAAACAAAAGGGAGCATAAGAACACTCTTAATTTCAATCAATTCAATAACAATAAAGACTTACAGCGAGAGTTGAAACTTTTTACCTACGGTTGGTTATTCAATAAAGGTCCAAAACAGCGTAAGGCTTTGAAGTTTAGTAGTATATTTTCAAGGTTCAGATATACGAACATGCCTTACAGTCATTTGGTAGAGCAAGGCTTTGATTCTATACGCGCTCTTTCGAAATCATCAAATTGGACTAACTTTGAAGGGGATTTGGTTGAAAAACAATACTCTCAATCTTCAATAAGGACATGTGTTGCCTCTATCAATTCAATCATTAGAGATTCAGCATGGCATAAGGTTAAGCATGAGTTTCTTGGACCTTTAAAGCCTGACGTTGTTGCTAGAAGGTTAATTCAGTTAGAGGCACAACAAACACTGACCATTCCAGAGCGTTTGTGCGATGCCATTTATGGTAAAGCGATTGAACTGATTGAGGAAGCACACCCTAATAGGAAGCTAATTGCTCAAGTCGAGAGTGAACTTCAAGAGAACTACCGTGAAGGTGAACGACGTCTCAGTGAAAAGGTGGCAAGTGGTGAAAGCTTCCCCTTTATCTTGGCTAATGGCGAAATAGATAAAAATATACGTGCCGCTTATATACGTGACAACAAACCTCGAAACCCAAGTGATATTATTTCGCCTCTTGCACAAAAACTGCCGAACATGCCACTTGCCAATAGCTCGGAATTTCAGCGATATCGAGGGCAGTTAATCAATGCAAGCTACATCGTGTGTGGCGGTTTTAGTGGTATGCGTGATTCAGAGTTAGATAAGCTCACGCCAAATAGTTATTACAAGGATACTTTTGAAGGTCGTGAGTATCATATGCTCCAATCACACACCTTTAAGTTGGGTGAAAAACGAGAAACATGGGTAACAGCCAGTTCATCTAAGATCGCGATTGAACTCATGACAACGCTAACTGAAAGGTTGCGACAAGAAGTGACCTATCCAGATAAAAAGTACACAAACACTCTTTGGGTTAACCAATCAGTTCGCTCTAAACCACCCACATTAATCTCATACTGGAATGTACGTCTTCAGCTGTTCTGCAAGCAATTCAATTTTATTGTGACAGAGGAAGACCACCAAGAATGCCTAGATTCTAACCCTCAATCACATGGGAGGGTTAAAAAGTATGTCCTAGTAGGTAAGCCTTGGCACATAACCCCACACCAATTTAGACGCTCTTTGGCATTCTATTGCATTAAGAACCGTTTTAGCACAATGGTCGCTCTCAAACAGCAGTTCAAGCACCTATATCTTGCTATGACCGAGTGGTACACCAACGGTGGCAAGCTAGCCAGTTATCGAAGCCTTGTTGTGGATGAAAAAATCCAATCCATGCTTGAGGACATTAACGCTGAAACCACGGCAAATAAAATCTTCAAACAGTGGCATTCTAGTGAAAAATTATCAGGTTCACATGGCAAAGCGATCATGCAAATGCGAGGAGATGTCCCAACCATCTACAGTTCGTGGGATGTCATCTACAAGGCCGTCAAGGATGGTAAACTCACCCTTCATGGCACGACTCATAGCTACTGTAAAAATGGATACAATTGCGATATGGATGGTGTTGTCATGCCTCAATTCTGTGTCGATTGCGGCTCAGGCAGCAGCATCATTGACGAGGAACAAGCTCGGTGGTGGCAGAAAAAGCACAACAGTTTGGTTGCTTACATGGAATCCGACGAAGATATTTCGGTGAGTGAGCGTAGCCACTACATCACCCAAGTAAGAGCCGCAGAGATAGTTATGGCTGATTTTGAACTGCCATTTACCCCTTTCGAACCTGACTTAAAGGTAGCGAACTCATGAGTAAGAGCGAAAACACATTACTAGCGCTTGAAGCGGCTCTAGAACGTATTAAACAGAGTAAACCTAAGCGTATCCCTGCCCATCGCAAGCTCAGTGTACGCGCTGTTGAGGAGGAAGCGAACCTGGGCAACGGCAGTGGCTATTACTACCCCGAGTTTGTTGATAAGGTTAAACAGACTAAAGCTGAAATCGCGGCAGGCAACGGTGAAGTAATCCGGCCAGAGATCCAGACCGTGCGCACTAAGCTCAAAGAGCAAAAGCGTATCAAGGATAACTACAAGGCTAAGTATGAGACGGAGCGAGAGAAGCTAGCCTTATTTTCGGCTGCGCAGCATCACTTGAATGATAAGCTGATTCAGGCGTTAACTCGTGTGGATGAGTTGGAGCATGAAAATGCAGAGCTTCGGGAGGAGCTTTCTAGGCTGAAAAGAAGTCAGGTCGTGCCAATCAAGTAATCCACCAGTAGCCACTGATATATTGATGTGGGCTACCAAACACTCCACACGACTGCCACTTCTTCCCTAGCTTACTTTTGGACAAAAATGAGTTTAATAAAATCGAACATGAGCAAAGCATTAATAAGTTGAGGTATGGCAAAGTTGTTGTGTTGTGCTAGTGCGATTTTACTCATCGCACTAGCAAAAGGTGGGATTATTTAGGTTTGCACTTGTGTGCTTACGTTAAATAAACTGTTTTACTTCGTAGGTTCATGAGACACCAATAATCAATGGCTTATCAAAAATTTTTCATATCCTCCAACGCACTTTTACCTCGTAAAGCGCTCTCTAATCCGCGAGAAATGTCATCAAATTCTTCCATTATTTGTTTATAACCATATCCCGAAGGTAGAGACCAACCTTGGCACTCTGATAATGGAGGTGTTGTATCTAACAATTCTAGTTGCAGTCTAGCTTTGTTGTCTTTAGCTACAAAACGAATCTGGTAATCGGATAGACAATAGGGGCTAAATGACATATCTAACATCTTCCATTTCGTTAATGCTTTGCCAATCCAAACACCTTCATCCTTATCTGAAACTCTATTTATCGTTTGACTATTCACGTATGTAGAGGCCAAATAATTACGAGCACGAAGCCATAATTCGTCTTTGCTTTCATCCAAATTAACGTATGTATACGTTTTTACTTCTAACTCTCCTTTGTTGATTGGTCTTTCATCTGGTGTTGACTGACATCCTTGGATCAACAAGAGTAAAGCGGCAATGCTCCATATTTTGTTCATAACTATTCCTATATAATTCAAAATAACAATAAGGAAACTTGCGTTACAGTTTCCTTATTATCTTGCCAAAACATACCGCTGCACCATCTTTGTCTCTTCCCCATCCTCCAAAACTGTCAGATAGATCCTCAATTTCCCCCTGCTCTTTGAGTGCATCAAGGTAAGAAAAAACTTCGTCGTGAGTTGTTAGGTTTGAATCCAAACGGTTGAGTAATTCTTTTATTGAAACAAGATTGCAATTGTCATTTGACGACAATGTATCAATCTCTCTAAGTACTTCAGATATATCGAATAACATAAGTATTTCCTACCCACATAGTCATTAAAAAAACCACAATATCAAAAAATTGGTGTTTATAATTTCTATTATAACAAATGTGTGATTTTGCTATAAAAAACAACCCTCAAAGCGCCTAAAACGTTCTAAGCGGATATTTGGGACAATTATTGAAGGAAATATACCACCATAACGCTTTGAATTTTTGTGATTTTCGGGTATCAGATTAGTTATATTTGTTAAAAAGCCACCCGACCGAAAACGTAGTTTTTTTTTGCGAAACCAACAATGGGGCATTTTTGAGCTAAAAAATGCCACGCGTAAAAATTCAGGTTGTGATGTTTTTGGACATAACTGCGTTAGAGCTTAGGCTCGAAGTCATCAACTTCAGATAACTTAATTTATTCAATACTAAGGTTTCTAACCATCTTTCTTGCGACGTGTTGGAACACTTCCAATTCTTCGTTAGATACACCATCTTTCATTTTTTCAAACATCGCCTTATCTACCCCTGCGATCATCGACATGATCTCCTGACCACTTTCCGTAATGCGTAAACACTGGCTGCGTTTATCTTCAGGGTTCGGCTCTTTAACGATCAATTCTTGCTTAATCAAACTGCTTAGTAGGCGGGTTACCTGTGCCTTATCTCTATCTAAAAAATTAGCAATATCAACGGCGGTGCACTGTGGTTTATTCGCAATGATCTTGAGTACACGCACATGCATTGGGGTGATATCTAGATCCAGTGCTTCGATTTGTTCCTGCACATTTCGCTTTAGGCTATGAACCAATTTGAACAAGCTATCTAGCGATTTGCTGTCAGACATAAGATAATTCTCCAAACATGATAGTTGACATTGTCAACCAAATAAGTATAGTTGACATTATCAACCTAATTGAAGGCCATTTCAAGATTGGAGAAAAATGAATACGCAAGCTGTGATGTCTAAATCAGTAATTGAAGAGAAGAAGACACCAATTATTCAATAGATCTTGATTGTACTGGGCATGATGACCCTGATGGGCAGCACGTTAACTGGTGTGATGCCACTGGGTTTTACAATGATGGCGTTTACCATTGTGCTTAACAACATTGGTTTAGAGAACCGTGCAGAGTTCTTTCTGTATGGTTAGGCGGTCTGCTTTGTGCAGTGGCATTGGTGATGATGATGACCATTTCAATGACGATTAAATCTAAGGTAGAGAAGTTCTTAAAAAGCTAACTTCCAAACACATAACTGAATACATAATTGCAACTACACAGTGATAAGGTAACCGATATGATATCTAAAATAAGAAAAGACAAACAATACCGCATCACTATTGAAGAAATAGGCACAGAGCAGGAATCTGCACAAACACTTCAGTTTGAGTACCAAGACCGTGAAGATCTATTCATGGTGGTAGATAAACTAAAACAAGGTAGCGGCCTAGAGCCAGAAACGGCTACCAAGGTTGGTGTTGCGCTGCGTTTGCTTGGCCCAGTGATGATGCAAAATCGCAAACACTCACTGTTTGCTGACTTTATGCCGCACTTCAAAAACTTCATGCAAAACTTAAAAAGCACGGTAAAAGAAGCGGTGAAAAAGTAATAGTATGTACACAATAAAATCGAGGGGGCTGAGGTGCCCCCATTTTTTTACCAATTTCACATATAAGAATTGTATGGCATAACCACGTAAACAGGACATGAATGATTTTTTACTCTAAGTTGTTTTGGGGCATAAATGAGTTTGGTGGCGCTATCCATCAGCCCACCACACCTTAAGCCTCGCCTTTTGGGAAGTGACAAATTATCTGGAAATTGGTATTCTAAAAATTCGAATTTTAGGAAAAATAGTCAAAAACTACTGTTTTTCTGGAAAAGGCTGAGAAGCCTTATCACACATACCTTTCCAGATTTATTTTAGAATCGACCTGTTGCGGTAAGG
>NZ_JAAUWS010000074.1:0-8475 GCF_014694465.1 Vibrio sp. S11_S32
GAAGATGTTGAAGAATATATCCGGTATTACAACCATGAAAGGTTGCATACTACGCTTGGTGATTTAACGCCAATCGACTATGAAAAATTACAAAGTCAGGTGTCCTATTGGGCTTGACCAGAATAAACACCTGAAATTAGTCACTTTGGAGATGTTCCGTTTTTGTTAAGTTCACGCTAAATATGAGAGTATCTATTTGCGTTTGTTGTCAAGTAAGCAATAATGGCGCACATTCAAACTCCCTTGGTTTCCAACGTCATGCGCTACGCTTTTATCATACTGTCCACCTTCCTTTCTTGTTTTAGCTCTATCGCTTTAGCCGCACCGACTACCTCTGCTGCTCATCAGCAAATTATTGAGCAAAATAAAAACATTGAGTTTCTCACCAATCAAGCCTTAACGGCGACTGGTAACCAATTATCGATTATTCAATTAGAATTGTTTGATAGTAATAGTGCATTACGAAGTAGTCTTTCAGATGCGATTGGAAGCAAAAACCCAGAGACATCTTTTCTGATTGAACAAATAAAAATCCAAATTGCGAATGACCATAAATACCTCACCTATTTGGAAAGTAGCATCACCGAGTTACAACAAAAAACTCAAGAAGCCAGTAAAGAAGACCGCTTGTTGCTACAAATTCCATTAAACGAGCACCGTCAAATTTTAGCCAAAATCTATCAATTTCAATATCAAAATTATGTCTGGCTCAAAAAACTGGGTGAGAATGATACTGCGGAGATGACGAAATTTACCCATCAAGTCAATCTTGCGGCTAAGTTTACTGCCGCCTCATTGCATTATTCATTGACTCGCCAAAGCTCTCTCAATGAGCAATTGACCAAAGTTCCAGTGGCGCAAAAAGGTCCATTTGAACTCGAACTCAGTTACTTGCAGCGTAATATAGATACCTACAGTAAAATGTTAACCATTTATATCGATATTGCCGAGCCGCTTGGTTTAGATACGGTAAACTTTAAGCATCAACTGTTTACTGCTACTGGCGCAATTACTCACGATTTTATCAGTTGGGCGATGGTGACCTCGACAGTATCAAGTGTCGGAAGCAATATTGGCAAATGGCTAATGTCCAACAGCCCAAATTTGATTTTTAATCTGTTTATGTTTTTGTTGGTGCTCACCATTGCCCACTTCATAGCCAAAGGCGCCAATGTACTGGTCACCAATACGGTAAAAACTGGGCATTTGAAACTGAGCAACCTGATGCAGCAGTTTTTAGTTTCAATGTCGATGAAGCTTATTTATTCGATCGGTTTTCTGGTTGCATTGGCACAAATAGGCTTAGATTTAACCCCTATTCTGGCAGGCTTCGGTGTGGCTGGTATTATTATTGGTTTTGCATTGCAAGATACTTTATCTAATTTCGCTTCAGGTATTATGGTACTTATTTATCGGCCATTTGATGTCGGTGATTGGGTGAGCGCAGCGGGCGTTGAGGGTAAGGTTAGCCATGTTAGTTTAGTTAACACCACCATTCGAACCTTTAACAATGAAGTATTATTGATCCCTAACTCAAAAATTTGGACCGATGTGATCATTAACCGTACTTACGAAAAAGTGCGCCGCGTTGATATGATTTTTGGTATTAGCTACAAAGATTCCATTCCTCATGCAGAAGAAATTTTCAAAGCTATTTTAGATGATGATCCGCGAGTGCTTCGCAGCCCAGAACCCATTATTCAAGTCGACTCTCTTGGTGATAACTCGGTTAATTTTGTAGTACGACCTTGGGTTAAAACCGATGACTTAACCGATGTACGACGCGAAGTAACTCGTGAAGTGAAAATGCGTTTTGATGCAGAAGGGATCAGCATTCCATTCCCACAGCGTGATGTTCATATCCATCAGATTGATACTAGCCTATAGCGAGTTATACCATTTATCTTAAAAATAATGACCATTCTTGCCTAATATTTAGAATGGTCATTAGCAACTACTAAGCTTCATTTGATCTTCCCCACAGTTAAATAAACGCCTAATTTCAATAAGTAACACATAAGGCACTTAATTATAGGAAATCACTTCTATATTTAATCATAAATTGATCCAGTTACAGATTTATAAGCAGTCGTTTGCTATTATCTATCTAACTTTGCTATTTCTCTTCTTTCTGGCCATCGAAATCAAGATAATGAATAAAAAAACACTACCCTCAATCATCATCATCATTATCGTCCTTATCAGTATTTGGTCGATCACTTATACCACTACGCAATTTTATAATGTTGATAAGTGCCTGACCAATACCATCGATGCTATTTTCACCAAAACGGTTGATGCTAGCTATGACATCATTGACACCACCATCAATGAATCACTAAAAAACTATTTACGTGGTATTGCGGTCACCATGAAAGATATGCTTGATGCCAGTAAGAATATGGATCTCAACCAAAATAAGATAAATCACTTTCTAGACAAATTTGTCGCTGAAACCCGCATTGGCGACAATGGCTATATTTCCATTCTCAATAACAAGGGAACACTACTCACCCACCCTTATTTAAAAGGCAAAAACCTAGCGGAAGATAATTTCATTCAGACTCAGCTTTCTAACGATCAATCCATGACTGAATATAAATGGAAAAACCCAGGCGAGAAAGAAGCCCGTTTAAAGGTCGCTTATTCGATGAAACTAAGCAATGGTAATGTAATTAATGTCTCAGTCTATAAAGACGAAATGGTCAAACTGGTCGACCGCGAACTGCTAAAACAAAAGCTTGAAAAATACAACTTCGGTAAAACTGGTTATGTGTATGTGGTCGACAGCCATGGTCGACTCGTGCTGCACCCAACCAATGAAGGCCAATCTATTCGAGTGTTGATTGGTGATAGTACTGATGACTTCTTAGCTGCGGTTAAAAAGAAACCTGAAGGGTCATTTACTTACCCTTTAACTATTAATAATAAAACCATCATGAAAACGGTAGCGTATAAATACTACCCTTATCTCGACTGGATTATTGCATCTGGTATTTCAAACTCTGAGCTGAAGCAACCAACGAACTTACTATCTAAAAGCCTGATAATGGCGGGGTTAAGTTTTGCAATGATCATCAGTATCTTGATCTGTATTTTAAGTAAACGTCACAACAAGCTAATTTTAGCGGAAAAAAAAGACTTTCTGACTGGACTCAACAATCGCCGCCGCTTTATGGAACTGGCGCAAGTGGTTGAACAAACTTCATCTAATATTTATTCGATTGTCTTATTTGATATCGATAAATTTAAAAACATTAATGACACTTACGGTCATGGTGAAGGTGAAGGTGATGAAGTCATTCGGGAAGTGGCACACGTCCTCAAGCAATTTGAGTCAAGCAATGTGTTTGTTTCACGTCATGGCGGTGAAGAGTTTATCTTACTACTGAATGATATTGATGAAATTGAAGCTAAATCTATCGCTGAAGGCATTCGAATTAGGATTTCAAAAATCACATCACTGAAATGTCGATTTACCATTAGTGGTGGTGTTTTTGAAGCCGATTCAGATAAACATAACTTAACCGAAGCGATCGCCTTTGCTGACGAAGGCTTGTATGAAGCAAAAGAAAGCGGTCGTAATAAAGTCGTCATTAAACATACCTAGTGTTTTATCAACTCTGTTGAATGGAAGAACAGTCAAACCTCTACTACTAAATATTTAAAATCAACATAGCCAAGGTGATATGCCTTGGCTTTTTTGTATCTCAATTTCACATCATATCAAGGTTAAAACTGGCATCTTGTTATATTTGCTCACACCATCGTTATCACGCCCTCACCCGCACAAAACCTTGCACATCCAAAACTAAACAAAATTTGTATTTTTTATAAAAATATTTTATTATTTACGATAATTAATGACAAAACGTGATCCAGATCAACACCATATTGGCTCAGTATTGGTAATTTTATCTAAAATAGTTGAGCGAAGATTAATGCGAGAATTTATAGCTAATTCGACTTTTATTATCAATAATTCATCGAATATCACTTGAAATTAATCGTATAAAGACTACGCTTACTTGGATTCAAATAGACGGTCAGTCTATCCATAAATGAATAAATCAAAAGCTATCAAACCCTATACTTTAGTGGTATGTTATTGCTCGATTTATTCGACGAGGACGTTAGGATACTTTCCCTTCGACTCTCGCGCTTTGAGCAAGGATGTTCACACAATAGTAACAATACCAATAGAGAATATATCTCATCTATTGGTATTGTTATTAATCAGAGTGTACTGGTGCCTTAGGGCGATAGTCCCACTTCTTTTAGTGCGCTATTACAGTACGTATTTTTTCTACTAAAAAGGTAGGTATGTCATGGCAGAGCAATTTGCTAAAGCTTGGGAAGGTTTTGCACAAGGTGATTGGCAAAACGAAGTAAACGTTCGTGATTTCATTCAAAAGAACTACGCACCTTATGAAGGTGATGAATCTTTCCTAGTTTCTGAGGGTACTGAAGCAACTGACGCGCTTTGGGCTCAAGTAATGGAAGGCATCAAGATTGAGAACAAAACTCTTGCTCCTCTTGATTTCGACACTTCTGTTATTTCTACTATCACTTCGCATGAAGCTGGATACATTAACAAAGATCTTGAAACTATCGTTGGTCTTCAAACTGAAGCTCCTCTGAAACGCGCTATCATCCCTAACGGTGGTATTCGCATGGTTGAAGGTTCTTGTAAAGCATACGGTCGTACTTTAGACCCACAAGTATCTAAAATCTATTCTGAGCTACGTAAAACACACAACCAAGGTGTGTTTGACATCTACACTCCAGACATCATGAAATGTCGTAAATCTGGCGTATTGACTGGTCTTCCTGATGCATACGGCCGTGGTCGTATCATTGGTGATTACCGTCGTATCGCGCTTTACGGTATCGACATGTTAATGAAAGATAAATTAGCACAATTCACTTCGCTACAAGAGCGTTTTGAAAATGGTGAAGATCTTACTCTTACTATGCAACTTCGTGAAGAGATCTCTGAGCAATATCGTGCTCTAGGTCAAATCAAAACTATGGCAGCATCTTACGGCTGTGATATTTCTGAGCCTGCACAAACTGCACAAGAAGCAATTCAGTGGACTTACTTCGGCTACCTAGCTGCGGTTAAATCTCAAAACGGCGCGGCAATGTCTCTTGGCCGTACTTCTACCTTCCTTGATATCTTCATCGAGCGTGATATTGCTGCTGGCAAAATCACTGAAGCACAAGCGCAAGAAATGATCGATCACTTCGTAATGAAGTTACGTATGGTTCGTTTCCTACGTACTCCTGAATACGATGAGTTGTTCTCTGGTGACCCAATCTGGGCAACAGAATCAATGGGTGGTATGGGTCTTGACGGTCGTACTCTAGTAACACGTACTAACTTCCGTTTCCTAAACAGCCTATACACTATGGGTCCAAGCCCAGAGCCGAACATTACCGTTCTTTGGTCTGAAAAACTTCCTGCTGGCTTTAAGCACTTCTGTGCAAAAGTATCTATCGATACTTCTTCTATCCAGTACGAAAATGATGACCTAATGCGTCCTGACCTAGCATCTGATGATTACGCAATCGCTTGTTGTGTATCACCAATGGTTGTTGGTAAGCAAATGCAGTTCTTTGGTGCTCGTGCTAACTTAGCAAAAACTATGCTTTACACCATCAATGGTGGCGTAGATGAGAAACTGAAAATCCAAGTTGGTCCTAAACTAGAAAAGATTACTTCTGAAGTACTTGACTACGACGAGCTATGGGAAAAAATGGACCACTTCATGGATTGGTTAGCGACTCAATACGTTACAGCATTGAACTCTATCCACTACATGCACGACAAGTACAGCTACGAAGCATCACTAATGGCTCTTCATGACCGTGACGTTCGTCGTACAATGGCTTGTGGTATTGCTGGTCTATCTGTTGCAGCCGATTCACTATCTGCAATCAAATACGCTAAAGTAACTCCAATTCGTGACGAAGACGGCCTAGCGCTAGACTTCAACATCGAAGGTGATTACCCTAAATTTGGTAACAACGATTCACGCGTAGATGATATCGCATGTGAACTAGTATCAACATTTATGGGCAAAATCCGTAAACTTAAAATGTACCGCGATGCAACGCCAACACAATCTATCCTAACTATCACGTCTAACGTGGTATACGGTAAGAAAACTGGTAACACACCAGATGGTCGTCGCGCTGGTACTCCATTCGCTCCAGGTGCTAACCCTATGCACGGTCGCGATGAGAAAGGTGCTGTAGCATCTCTAACATCAGTAGCAAAACTACCGTTTGCTGATGCACAAGATGGTATTTCTTACACCTTCTCTATCGTACCTAACGCACTAGGTAAGACTGACGAAGCGAAGAAAGCGAACCTTGCTGGCCTAATGGATGGTTACTTCCACCATGAAGCGTCTGTAGAAGGTGGTCAACACCTTAACGTTAACGTTCTTAACCGCGAAACTCTAGAAGACGCCGTTAAGCACCCAGAGCTATATCCTCAGCTAACTATCCGTGTATCTGGATACGCTGTACGATTCAACTCTTTAACAGCAGAACAACAACAAGACGTAATCGCACGTACTTTCACTGAAACTATGTAATTTATATTTAATATAGACTTTCAGTCATAAAGCCCTACTCTTCGGAGTGGGGCTTTTTTCGTTTGCTCCTGTCACTCTTTGCTTCTAGTAACACATTCTTATTAAAGAAAATCACTTAATCCCATCATTACCCTATTTTACCAACTACATTTGTAATAAAATAAAGACATAAATTTACAGAGGATTAATCCAATGCCAGCAACTGGTCGAATTCACTCTTATGAGTCTTGTGGTACGGTCGATGGACCGGGTATCCGCTTCATTGTTTTCACACAAGGCTGCATGATGCGCTGTATGTATTGCCATAATCGTGATACTTGGGATACGCATGGCGGTAAAGAAGTAACCGTAGAAGAAATCATCACGGAAGCGAAATCTTATCGCCATTTTATGAAAGCCTCTGGTGGCGGTATTACTTGCTCAGGTGGTGAAGCTATGTTGCAACCTGAATTTGTCCGCGATTTATTTAAATCGGCACATGAAGAAGGCATTCACACTTGCCTAGATACCAATGGTTATATTCGCAAACATACCGATGTGATTGATGAAGTATTAGCTGTTTCAGATCTTGTGATGCTCGATATAAAGCACATGAAAGATGAGATTCATCATGACTTTATTGGTGTTTCTAACCGTCGCACATTAGACTTTGCTCGTTACTTACACAAAATTGGTCAAAAAACTTGGGTTCGTTATGTGATTGTTCCTGGTTATACCGATGATGTAGAGTCAGTCGAGATGCTCGGAGAGTTCATTAAAGATATGGACAACATCGAAAAAATAGAACTGCTTCCTTATCACCAATTAGGTGCGCATAAATGGGAGGCATTAGGCTTTGATTATCCATTGGATGGCGTGAATCCGCCGCCAAAAGAAACCATGGAGCTCATGGTCGAAACTTTGAGTAAATATCATGATAATGTGATTTACTAGTTGGTAACTCATTATCCTGTTTAATAACGAGTTAATTTAATAACAACGCATTCAACTATCACACCACTGCGGCTTTCTTTTTAACACCAAGGGAATAACTCAAAATAGTCGCAGTGAATTCCCATTTTTCACTTTTCGAGGTCACACATGGAAATGACAAACGCACAACGCCTGATCCTGTCAAATCAATACAGCATTATGGAACAACTAGAACCAGCTAACGCCGAAAAATACAAGCGTTTACAAACCATTGTCGAGCGTGGTTACGAACTTCAAATGCGCGAACTTATCAAACACTTTGGCTGCATTGAAGAAAGCCAATGTCGTGAAATTATCGATATCATGGAAATGTATCACGCATTGCAAGAGTCAAATAATATGCTAGCTGATACTGACAAAGCACAAGTTGATCAACGTCGTCTACAGTTCTTAGGTTTTGACATTGCAACTGAGCATCAAGCAGTAAATTATGTTCGTTTCTTAGTTGATTCTGAAGGTCTGTACCCTCAATTTGATAAAGCAGATCATTACTTTAATGCTCAAATGCCAATGACTGAAAAATACCGCAGAATGGTGATCACATGGCGCAACTGCCCTCGTCAATACCACCTTTCAGCAACGGAATTAACGCAAATTTTTAATGCTTAATTTTTCGTTTTAAAGCCCAAACATTAACGACCCGTGAGTTATTATTCATGGGTCGTTTTTTATTGTGGCTATTCCTAGTTTACACCGATTAAAAGTATCACCTTCCAGCCTAACCTCCGACTACTTCAAACAAATTCAATAAAAATAAACCCTAAATAACACTAATGCCGATCATTTAAGATCTTAAAATAGTGGTTGAACGATCCTATAGCTGTGTAAAAATCCTAGCATATTTAATATGCTAGGATTTTTTATGGACGTTTCTCAAGCGCTTAATGTCATCAATAAT
>NZ_JAAUWS010000075.1:0-7925 GCF_014694465.1 Vibrio sp. S11_S32
GTTTGCAGGGCATATGAAAATAGCTAAGGCTCTAAAGTGTAAAACCTATTTTGCGAAGCCTTATCATTCTTGGCAAAGAGGGCTAAATGAAAATAGTAATGGATTATTAAGACGCTACTTCCCAAAACGAACATCCATCGCTAATATAAGTACAAAAGTACTCAATAATATTAGATTATTGATTAATATGCGGCCCAGGAAAACACTGGATTATCTGAGTCCGATAGAAGCTTTTACTGGTAAGTGTGTGTCGCTTATGTCGAGAATCTAGGGTTTGCTTTACCTATTTCGGACGCTGATATGTAGTCATTTTTCATTTTTAGACCCATCTGAATGTTGCAACTAAAGTTGTAATGCGAACTATAACAGATAGGATTTCTTCTTCATATAGGAATATGTACATTTGACCTCTATTAAAGAAATTTGGCGTGATTTTTATACCGCAGAACGCGACTTTCACAACCTTGTAATGCAAACATTAACACTCAAGCATTCGATTAATGATAGCAGCAAGCAGGTCGGTCTTAATACCGATAGCATCGTTTTACCAGCGTACATTCGTGAAATATGGCTCGCAAAGGATAATGCAGAGTTAGAACGTTTTCAGGCACATTGGCAAAACGTCGATGATCTGTATATGTATGCAATGGATTTTGAAGGGAGAACAGCTAAAACTAAACCTAAGAAGTTCCCACTCTTCCTCAAGAACGTGTCCAAAATACTGTTATCAAAACACACCGCATTTTCTAGTATCCTCTTAGACGGTACTGGCAATTTAAAGATATGCCGCTACCCAAACAATGACGATGGACTCGTAATGCTTCATGCAGCTAAAGATGACCTAGCTAAAATTGGAATCCATTGCTCTATCGTAAAAGTAGATAGTTCAGGCTGGATTTACCTAACCGCACAACAAATACAAATCATGGATTACTTTTCTGATATACCTAATATTCGCTATCGACGAAATTCTGGATATCAATATCGAGCCAGGGTTCACTTTAAAGGCCAAGATAAAAAAGAAGGGACTAGATACAATGCTGGCTTTCTAATTTGTTCCGGTGATTTTGACATTCGCAGTCACAAAAAAGCAGAGCCTCGCGCCCATAGAACTGAGTCAGTCAAAGCCGCGCTTCAATTTAACTGTAACACCAATGGCATGTTTGTGGATTTCTACAATGACGATGAATAATTGCAGAACTGCAATTACAAATCCCTTCACACAGGTAAAGGGATTTATTGTTTTTTATTTTGCGACACGGCTTCGAGCTTTAATTTCTGCTTTTCTTGTATCGCAACTGAATGTATCACCGGTTATTTCATAATACTGTACCAATCTTCTAAGGTCCGGTATTTCCAACCTCAATGATTCATCATACTCCAAAAGTTCAGCCTCATAATCAAGCAACAATTTAATATTATAATTAGCCCAATCAGCTTCCGGTGCAGCTCCCTTTGTTACATGAGGTCGTCTTTTTAATCTCGGACGACTTGGCTTTATCGGTAAAGTCAAAACAGAAGGGTCATCCTCCCTTAGTACGCTAAACTCAACACTATCTATCGCTTTTCCAGCTTTTATTGGCTTATACACTACCGATAAATTCGTGGTTTTATTTATTTGGTTTACTGCTGGATCTAAGATGCGCCTCTTAAAATCAAACCAAGTATCATAACCTTTGATTTTCACTTTGTTTTTCATTGCATCAACGGGAAGTCGTACTACATAAACACCATTACTGCTTTTAGATTTCCCCGCCACCGAGTGAGAACCATCAAGTTTGATATACTCCCCATCTTTCAGCCATTGATACAATCTAAACTGAAATGTGTTCTTCAATTTAGTTAAATACTTAAAGTCGCTTTTTGAATAATGACTTCGCAAATCGGTTAGGTATGGTTTGATTTCAGCCGAAAACCGTAATTTGTATTTACCTTCAGCAGACGAGAGCGATACATCAGTGCTAGAAAACCAATGTATTGTTTGCTCACGCCTATCATCCTCTTTGTCCGTATATCTGATTTTTATTGGGGAAGTATTAATTTCATCTATCGCATCTTTAATCGACCGAGAGCAAGAACGAATGTCCATAGCATAAAAATCCGCAAACTCTCTTGTCGATATTATAATTTCACCAAAATCTGTTTTACTGGAATTAACCTTGGTTAGCGCCAGCCAGACGATACGCAACTGATTAATTTGCAAATAATAAGTTGATGTTACAAGTAGATTACTTTGATTGACCGTTAAATCACTACTATAGAGGTCATTAATCATCGGTATATTTTTTTTCATTAACAAATCTCACATATATAACATTCATTAGGCACATTTCGACACACCAACCATAAAAACGCAAGTGAATAATATTGTCTTTCCCACACCAAGCTCAAGTATTTGTTTTTAATGACATAAAAAAACAAAAAGTGTAATAAAGTAATATTGTCACTTTTAATGGTCAAATCCAAAAGCCACCTATATCACTGTTAAATTGTCAGTAGATAGCCGTAAACCACCTCTTTCTGGCTGTTAAATTGTCAGTAGGTAACTACGACCACCAGCAGTTAAATTGTCAGTAGATAGCCGTAAACCACCTCTTTCTGGCTGTTAAATTGTCAGTAGATAGCCGTAAACCACCGCTTTCTGGCTGTTAAATTGTCAGTAGGTAGCCGTAAACCACCTCTTTCTGGCTGTTAAATTGTCAGTAGCTAGCCGTAAACCACCTCTTTCTGACTGTTAAATTGTCAGTAGGTAGCCGTAAATCACCTCTTTCTGGCTGTTAAATTGTCAGTAGGTAACTACGACCACCAGCAGTTAAATTGTCAGTAGATAGAGGAAAAATCCAGTTACTAAATGAAAATTAAGGTGAAATATGGGAAAATATTTTGAGATCAAATTGATCTCAATTTGATCTCAATTTGACACTTGTCGCAACTGGTTTTTATGCGTGGGAATAGTTTAAAATTTAACCGTGAGAGTAAGTTATTCACATTTTTTTTGTACGTTATGAACGGATAAATTGTCAGTAGCAGACGGATAAATTGTCAGTAGAAAACGGATAAATTGTCAGTAGCAGACAGATAAATTGTCAGTAGCAGACGGATAAATTGTCAGTAGCAGACAGATAAATTGTCAGTAGCAACAGGCACTATCAATAATAAAATCAGCCAGTTACAAGCCACTAAGAAAGAAAGAAAATCAAAGATTAAGAAAAGATAAATAATAACAACGAAGAACATTAACTAGCGTTAATATTCTTTATATTTTTGATACATAATCTAACCAGAAACAACTACGAAATGATCAAAAAAGATCGACGGCATGATCTTTTTTTAGATCTATTTTTTGTAACTTTGATATTTAAAAACAACCCCACACCTAAGCTAAACTAAACTCGATTAAACCTGGCATTTGAAATTGATAAATTCAATCTCACTTCGGTCCTGCCCCCCCTAAATCAGCATTTCATTTCTCTAAGCTCATAATCTACCAATCACTAATCTCATTAGATTTCACTATGTCTAAAATTAATGTATTGCCTCTATTGGACGGTCGAATGCGCCCCTGTTACGAATATCAGGCATCCCTGATTTCAGGGTTGAGTGCTGGTATTTTAACGCAATCTACATGGATAGCAGGAATACCCTATTCTACCGCTCACGCAATGGCACTGACCGTTGCTGCTATAGGAATAAAACAATATGTGAGTGGACGAAAACTAAAGAAATATCACAATGCGCTAAAAAACATTGACGCATTTTTTATGACCATGGAAGAACTACCAGTTTCAAGTAAATCATTCTGGTTAGGGCGTGGTTTTGAGTGGAAACAAAAACACACTCAACGATTATATGAAACACAATCACCAAACGGTGAAATGATCACATCATTGTCACCGGCATACAAATCAGCGCGAAAATATGAACACGCTCACGGTGATTCAGGTAAATTTATTCATCGTCTGGTGATTACCATGATGAATAAACGCCACTTATTCAAAGTTGGTAAGTTTTCTTTTCTAAAGAATCCATTAGCTCCCCTTCCTCCTGTGGGTGGTAACTCAGCAATTCATGGCGTTGGCGTTGATGAAGAAGATGATATAAATATCGGTCTTGGCTCACTGGAGGGTCATGTACTGATCATGGGTACTACAGGTTGTGGAAAAACACGCACAGCGGAAATATTCATTTCCTCCGACATAGCCAGAAAGAAGCAAATAAAAACAAAGGTTCGGGGTAAAGACGCTAAAGTTAAAAACAAAACAATTTCAGTACCCGATGGAACAGTCGTCATCATGGACCCGAAAGGTGATGCTGATCTTTTAGCTCGCGCTTATAGTGAAGCGAAGCGGCATGGAAGAGAATTCTACTTCTTCCATCTAGGTGAGCAGGAAATCACTTGTCGTTACAATGGTATTGGCAATTTCAGTCGCTTATCTGAATGTGCAACGCGAATTGCTGGTCAATTATCAGGTAGCGGTGATTCATCAGCATTCAAAGAATTCGCATGGCGATTTATAGCCATTATATCAAGAGCATTGTTTGATATGGGGATTAGACCGACTTATGATCATGTTCGTCGATACATTATGAACATGGAGTCGTTATTCATTGAGTATTGTGAAGACTGGCTAACGAAGAATACTGGATCTGGTTGGAGAGAAATTGCAGCCGAGTTCTCTAAAGAAAAACAGATACCAGAGCACTTGAAGGGCCTTTCTCGCCACTCAGTGGGCTTGTCGCAGTGTATTGAGTTGGAAATGGCAAGTAGGACTGATAAATCTTATCCAGCTTATGAGGGGCTTGTTAATGCGGTTAGATATGATGCCTCCTACTTTTCAAAAATTACCGCTTCCTTGCTGCCTTTGCTTGAAAAGTTATGCTCCGGTGATCTAATCAATATTCTTTCACCCGACTATTCTGATACTGACGATGTTCGCCCGATTTTAGATTGGACTCAGGCAATAAGAAAAGATGCCGTTGTATATTGCGGTTTCGCGGCAATGGTTGACCGTGATGTTGCTAGTGCGGTATCCAACTCTATGCTCTCCGACCTATTAAGCCTATCCGGTAAAATTTATCAAAATGGTATCAATTATGGATTGCAAGGAAGTAGTTCTCAAGATCGCCCTAATATATACCTACACATGGATGAAGCTAACGAAATGTGTGGTGACGAATTTATACCTATCTTGAACAAAGCCCGTGGTAGTGGCGTTCGCGTTATCGCATACACTCAAGCCAGAGAGGACTTTGAAGTTCGTATGGGGGATGCCGCTAAAGCCGGTGTTGTTGAATCAAACTTCAATACATTAATAATGTTTAGAGTGAAGACAGCAACAACAGCCGCACTACTAACCGATCAATTGCGGGAGGTTAATGTTTATGACCGAAGCACAACCGCAGCCGGTTCTACTGATACCGATGATGCTAATCAATCATTAATGACGACACGCTATTCAGACGGTGTATCCATTACTAAATCAGTACCTATCATTAGTCCTGATGCAATTATCGCTTTACCAAAAGGTCAAGCGTTTGGATTGGTTGAGGGCAACCGATTATTTAAGATCAGATTTCCGTTACCTAAAGAAACTAAAAACACATTACCGGCAGAAATGTCGCAGGTTTATCGAAATATGAAAATGGCTTATCAGTCATACGAAAATTGGTGGGAAAAAGATGCAGCATAAAATTTTAAACCAGGTATGTGCGTTTGCTCTTTGCAACGTTATTTTGCTTTCCGGTTGTTCATCTACCCCTGATGCACCACCACCAGAAAAATTACTTAGCAGCAAAATAACGGATAAAGTTTCTATCCCTGACTCTGATCGGTATGCAGAGAATGTCACCAAAGTATTTCAAGTTAATGCAGATGAAGATGGAAACCCTATTTGTGAGCAATTTGAACAAACAGTGATAGGCGTTCAGTGGAGAGATGATACTCCTATTATTAAGTACAGCTATACACATAAACCTGTTGTATGCCCTGAAATGGAGTGATGGAACGTGGCAGGAAAAGAAAAAGAAAAGGGACAGGTTCAAGAAAACCCATTATCGACGGGCGGCTTGCGAACCACGGTAAATTTCATAATGAATTTAGTTGGCTTGTTATTTACATGCCTACTCATTTCATTTTGTATTGAATGTTTAGGTATCTTTTTTGGCTGGTGGACTGAACTTGGTTCGTATCATTCCCAAGCTGTTGCAGCGAGATACTTAAACATGGTTGCCGGTGATGCTAACTCTAGTAACTTTCTACTGAATCCGTCGGCTGTTATTCAGTGGTTTAGTGATGCCATATATCATTGGACCGACTTTAATATCTACAAATTCATTACTGACACTCATGGATATGTAGAAAACAACACTTCAGGGGAACTATTCAAGCAATTTTTATTTGCGAGTGGTTTTGTTTTTACCACGTTCTTGATCAAGGTTGGCTACCTGATTAGTTCATTGCCCGTTCTTTTCTTGATAATACTTCCATGTGTTGGGGACGGATACGCAGTGAGAATGAAGCGAACTTTTGAGGGTGGATTAGATTCAGACTTCAAAGTGAAGGTTGCTAGAATGTTTATGGGGGGCGGCTTTATGTTTGTTTCCCTATTGTTTTTTTCATTGCCGATTTATGTTGAGCCGCTTTTTGTTGTTCTCCCGTTATTTCTACTTACTGCATTTGGCATACGCATGTTCGTTATAACGTTCGCTAAAAACTTCTAGTTATCCCATCACTGTCCACCGACAATTACGGTAGGGGCGTTTTGCCCTTGCTGTAGTCTCCGAAAATCACTTCATCACTTCTAATTTGATTTCTGTCGGTGAACAACATTAAAGGTTGAAACTTTTTTGCTCTAAATTGCTGAATTTTAATCTTTGAAGTGACAATAAAACCTGAAACTTTTTCGGGTATGTGACGTGCTGTATGGAAGCCCAAACAAGAAAGGGGCTTGGTAAAGCACAAAACTAGAACAAGCAGACATCAAGGAGGCTTCAAACTCCACAATCGGCCTCATACGTCCATCTAAAGTATTATTGCGTTCAATCAAAACAAAAGCCCAAATAAGAAATAATCGAAAATTAAAGTAATTGATCTTAAATCGAAGGGCTAATTTAGATGGTTAGAATAGTTTTAATGGAGTGGAAAGTGCTTTGAAGGATCAAAAAAATAAATCACGTAGTGATTAGATTGATCTTTATTGATCTTTAGATCTTGATCTTTATATTCTATTACGCGCTTATAAGGGTATGATTTTAAATAGAAATATATCGTAAAGCTGGACAATATATCGGTCAGCTATGGACAATATATCGGTCAGCTCTGGACAATTTATCGGTCAGCTCTGGACAATTTATCGGTAATGTCTGGACAATTTATCGGTAAACTCGGACAAGCTATTGTGGATAACTTATTAATTTCATTATCTTTAAACTGCCTCAAAATCCCTTTAGAGAAAGGATCTTACCTGTACTGTGTATTATAACCCTCAGCCCCCGTTATATCTACATTCCACCCAACTCATTGAAGCAAGCAGTAGAGAAAGTTCATCACTTTGTATTTATAAGATAACGAACTCTGGACAATTTATCGGTCGGAATGGTAGTTCTGGGCTTAACTCTGGACAATTTATCGGTCGAAATAGTAGTTCTGGGCTTAACTCTGGACAATTTATCGGTCGAAATGGTGGTTCTGGTTTAACTCTGGACAATTTATCGGTCGGAATGGTGGTTCTGGGCTTAACTCTGGACAATTTATCGGTCGAAATAGTAGTTCTGGGCTTAACTCTGGACAATTTATCGGTTGGAATGGTGGTTCTGGGCTAACTCTGGACAATTTATCGGTCGAAATGGCGGATCTGGGCTTAACTCTGGACAATTTATCGGTCAGGAGTGCTGTGTTTTGCCTTAACTCTGGACAATTTATCGGT
>NZ_JAAUWS010000076.1:0-7688 GCF_014694465.1 Vibrio sp. S11_S32
AAATCAGGAAATGTTATTAGGTTGTTCCATATTAAATCGCTTCACTCATCTCGGCATGCCCAATAGCTACCGAGTTGCCTGATCACGCTCAAAGACAACTAAGATTGAGTATTGCAACAAAGCCCTTAACGCTAGATTTAGTTCTTTTGTTATTTTCATAATCACTCTCGCTTTAAATCATCACAGCATTTTATTGATTCGTTCCAGCTCTTTAAGTGCGCTCCGTTGCGCCTCTGCTATTTTATCTTTTTCGTGTGAATCCTCGTCACCCACACTAATAATATCTGCTCGGGTTTCATCTACATTGTGAGTCGTTTCCACCCATCCGCACCGCATATTCCACACGCTAACCAAGCCGTCTGAGTCCTCGCGTAGAACGGTTGCGCATTCATCATTACTTTTAATCAAGATATGCGTAGCGCTTTTTGGGAAGATTGATTTCCCTAACTCCAATTTCATTTCTTTTAAGTTCATTTCACTTCCTCACCCAAGCTAATTAATTTGGCTTTATCGCCACAAAATTCCCAATAAAAACGCACTAGACCATAAGTACCACATAGTGACTGAACCTCACCACGACTACCAAAGTTAGCCGTAATGCGATATTTCTCATCATACATTTCAATGATTGAACCAATAGGCCACTCGTTAGGGTCTATTTCTGACAACTCTTGATTACTCATACTCAATATCTCACCTAGTCAGCTGTTATTCGATTGTTGGTAGGTTGTTCGCTTTGAACATGCGATTTACAGCCTTTAAGTTGTGCTCCCAAGCCTCATCATTATCAGCACCGCCTATCATTGATTGGCAGTCTGTAAATTGATCAGTTATCGCTTGAATTTGTGAGTCGGTAACTACTAATTTCTTGGAGCGCTTATAAGCTTTAGCTTTCTTAAGCAATCCAGATAAAACGTGATGATTGACTTGATGCTGCTCATCCTCTGAACCACCTTCAACCATGTCATTGAACTGGTCTATAGCAGCCTCTAAAGCTCTGATTTCGTTTGCTGTTATGTCCAAATCTGTTTTCCCTAGTTATGGAAAGAACGGTGCATTTAACCGGTTCACAATGATAGAACGGTTACGTGTATCCAAAATTTTAGCCACTTCGATTAAGTCAAAATCGAACTTAACTAACTCCACATCACCAGCCACCAGCCCGTAACGATCATTAATAGCGGATATGATGGCCTTTTTAGATGGCGGCTTTTTCATAACCAAATTCCTTTAATCGTTTAAGTAGCATTAGTAGCGCATCATTGCGTGTGCGGTTCATTCTGGTGTTTTCCCCGTATGAGCAACTCAATGTTTTAGCTTTGCCATGATGCTTGATGGTTATCTTCATTATGTTGTATCTGTTTACTGTTCCGCTGGTGGAAGTATAAGTATCAACGGTATCAACAAAACCCACGGGTAAATCAGCTGCCTTAGCGTTAGAGCGCTTTTTAATTCTACTCGCCCAATCGTTACGGTACAGGTCTGATATTTCGACCAAGGCTGCATATTCAGCCTCGGCCAATTCTTCTGTTGGCTTTAATACTTGAACCATAGCGCCAGCTATCATCTTGCGAGCTAACCAGCCTCTAGGATGCTTTGAAATACCCATAGTTAAACACCCTCTACTTGTTCAACCCACCATCTAACCTCTAGTGGCGTTAAGTCAGGTAACTGTTTAGTTATTTTATTGCCCATCCGAACACCCAAATTTATTAATACCTACAGAGAAGATATAAAAAAAAACAGTATAATACAAGTATTATACTGTTTTTTTGGTGAGTCAAATTTCAATTAACAACAAATTAAAATAATAATGCTAAAAGCAAAATCATTTATACCTAATTCAGTAACCCTTTCACCTTTGCCCAAGGATCATCCTGTTCTGTTTTTTCCAGTTGATCAGTATCGAGAAGTATTTCATCTGGTTCAGTATCTATCGTAATATTAGGTCTTCGACCTTTTTTAGTGGTTCTGACTTCCTCAAGCTTCAATTTATCACTCTCTGTTTTGTTAGAGCTCTTTTTAACCGGTTGCTCACTAGTTTCAACCTTTGTATGTAAAGCCAACCCTGAAATAGAGCGCTTTATTGATTCCTTGTATTGAGTGGCAATCGTTAATGCACCTAGTCGTTCTAGCATAATAGGAGTAGTAGCTCTTTCATCATCAACATAGTTCAGTTTTAATGGAGATAGTTGGATCTTATTATTTACCTCAAACATTCCATACATAAACTTAACCAACCTACCAACTGTTGATAACCCTGAACTTGAAGCAACATTTAAAGACTTAGCCTTTCTAATTTCATCTTTAGTGACATGATGTATAAGCAAAATACTTACATTAGACTCTTTGGCTATCCTCTTAAACGCATGCTTAATATCCCTGTCATTGGCAACTTCACAACAAGAACCAATAACCTCAGAAACCGTGTCAATAATAACTAAATCATATTCAGACAAACTTCCAATTACACCGCTCATATAATGTTCGTATTTATGCTTTTCAAATTCGGAGCTATCTGGTGGGATAACAAGCGGCTCAATGTCAGTACAAAAGTCCAAACTATCAAGCAGGCCATTTTCAGCTATATTGAGCTGTTCAATTTTTTGCTTCATCCGCTTGGAAACTATCGGTCGTGGGTCTTCACTACTGATATAAAGGACTTTTTGAGATTCAGGCTTAGCAGACAGCCCTACAAGCTGTATTCCCGTTGAAACCTCAATAGCAACACTAAGCCCAAGATGCGACTTTCCTATAGCTGGCCTTGCCACAATTAAACCTATTTGACTTCTTAGCAACCCATTCAATATCTCATCAGGTTGTTCTACTTGCTTACTTAATAGCGCCTCTGCATTCTCAATTTTCATAACTAACTAGACCTTAGATGACTCTGAATAGATGTTAAAATCAATTAAAACCTGACAGTCTGGGCTTTTCAGGTTTGTAAATGAGATACCAAAATCTTCTTTCAATGACGTGCGATTTTCAGAGATCCCATCAACGATAGAAATTCGCATCCTACTAACGTTGGAGGGCGCAACAGGAAAGGACTGAATATACTGCTTGAGAAGCCAATTCAATTTCTTCTTATGCAGGAACGATCCCTTATTAGTCTTAATGTATTTTAGGAATGATTTTAATAATGGCTTACGTGCATACTTGGTCATCAAGTGCTGTTCCTTTCGGTACAGATAGCCATGACTTTTGATTGCGCTTAGCAATTCAGGGTGTGGTATTACGAAAACATGATTACATTCACATTCAGATGGTCGGCCTGACACATTCAATGATGGATCATAACAAAACCTGAAATCTTCAATAAATCTGATTGGAATGCGCTCAAGTTTGTTTCCAGTTTCCTCACAAACCCTATCAGCCAACAAGGAAGCATTAGATAGCTGAAAAATTCTTTCTTCTATCTTTTCATAGTTTCTTCTATGAGTAGCTACACCCAAGCACTTAGCTAGGTCATACATAGAAATTGAAAGTATTGTGGCGTTTGGGTTAATAACAGAATCAAATGGCTTGTTATGACGTTTCGTTTCCTCAGCGTTCTCAATGGTTGTCAAAATGTGTGACCATCTAAGGTTCATACCAGACTTAGCATTGTCACTAAGCGAAATGCTTTTGGCATTAGCAATGATGGTTTCTAAAATTTCTCTGTGAGGAAGGAGTAAAAAATCACCGTGAATACCAATTGAGTATTGTTCACCTAGGATTTTTATATCCATTGAAGTCAGGGGCATATTTGGATTTGAACCACCACTATTGGCCACCTCCACAAGCCGCTCTCGCATCTTTTTCGTTATCTTTTCAGCGGGATAGAATAAAGTTGCTTTTGCAAGTAAAAGCGATGAAACCAAACAATCGGAACGATTTTCTGGAGAAATTATCTCTAATTGCTGATCTTCAAAAGAATCCATTTTAAATTACCTATCAAGAAAAAATACGCTATTTCCCATACAAATTGACTGTCAATCTGATAATCAAATAAAAAGGGAGAATGACCATTCAGAAATGTATATTTGTACAAAGAAACACCATAAAAAGGAAAAATATACGCTATTTCCTATATATTGACACTGTGGAAATACGCTATTTCCTATATATTGCATCACAAAATATACGCTATTTTCTATATATTGCAAACTTGAAATACGCTATCTCTCATAAAATTCGCAATGTAATATACGCTATTTCCTATATATTGAAAATACAGAATACGCTATTTCCTATATATTGAATCTGTAAAAATACGCTACTTCCCATAACAAATACGCTAATTCCCATTCAGAATACGCTATTTCCTATAGTAAATACGCTATTTCCTATATAAATACACCTATCTCTAGTTCTTTTAAGTGCTTTCTAGTTCATTAAGAACTAGAAAGCTAAGTTATACAGAAAATGGACAGCCATTTCCTGTTGCTCAAATTGTTCATAAAAACTTAGAGTTTTCATGATCAATTTCGAGCCTGATTTTGATCGCTTTGGATCATCAGATCTTACTAAATACTAAGTCATTAAATTTTCTGAGTTTATATAGAATTTATAAGATCAGATTTTTGATTAACCATCTAAATTCGATCTACTAGTCACGATCAATTATTTTCATTACAGAATTTTCTAGTAGGGATTTTGTTTTGATAGAACGTAATAACACCTTAGATGGACGGATGAGGCCAGTTGTTGAGTATGAAGCAGCGTTAGTGTCTGCATGTTCCAGCATTGTGCTTTATCAAGCTCCGTTTCTATTTGGCCTACCTTACAGTACCGCTCATGCACTGTGTCTAACCAGTGCCGCTATGGGTGTAGCTCAATACGTCCGTGGTCGTAAACTCAAGAAATACCATAATGCCTTAAAAAATATTGATGCTTACTTTATGTCTACCGATGAACTTAAAGCGTCTGATAAGTATTTCTGGCTTGGCAGGGGTTTTGAGTGGAAGCAAAAACACGCACAAAGACTTTATGAAGCCAGCACTCCAAATGGTGAGAAAATAGTTAGTGATTCCGCTATTTACCGAAAGGCGAGAAAGTTTTGTAATCTTAATGCTGATAACAAAAGCATTTTCGTTAAAGCGTTAGTGAGCCAGCTTAACGAGAAATACTTCTTTCGCGTGGGTGGGTTTAAGTTCCTAAAAAATCCGTTAGCGCCACTTCCTCCCGTTGGCGGTTCTTCAGTTCTACATGGTGTTGGTGTGGATGAAGAAGATGATATTTTACCGCAGTTAGACTCGTTAGAGGGTCACGTATTGGTAATGGGAACTACCGGTTGTGGTAAAACTCGTTCAGCAGAATTATTCATTACCAATGACATTGCCAGAAAGCGCAAGGTGAAAATTAACGTCAAGAACAATCAAGATGAAATCATTACACGCATAGAAGAACAACCTGATGGCATGGTCGCGGTACTCGATCCTAAAGGGGATGCTGATTTATTGGCTCGTGCGTATTCTGAAGCTAAAAAACATGGCCGTCCGTTCTACTTCTTCCATCTTGGTGAGCAGGAAATTACTTGTCGATATAACGGTATCGGTAATTTTAGCCGGTTATCTGAGTGTGCAACACGAATTGCTGGTCAGTTAAGTGGCGGTGGTGATTCAGCAGCCTTTAAAGAATTCGCATGGCGATTCATTGCGATCATATCAAAAGCATTATTTGCTATGGGCATTCGCCCTACCTACGACCATGTAAGACGCTACATAATGAATATGGAAGTGTTGTTCGTTGAATTCTGTGAATACTGGCTAAGCAAGCAAAACATGAGTGAGTGGCGCGAGCTGGTGGATATATATTCGAAACAGAACAATATTCCTGAGCACTTAAAGGGATTAGCTAGAAGAACGATTGGCCTTTCCATGACGGTAGAATCGCTAATGGCAGAAGATCCAAGTTTACGTAATTCAGCTTACGAGGGGCTTCTTAATGCTGTTCGATATGATTCTAGTTATTTCTCAAAAATTACCGCATCACTCTTGCCGTTGCTCGAAAAGTTATGCTCTGGTGATTTAATCAATATCTTATCCCCTGATTATACCGACACTAGCGACATGCGCCCTATTCTCGATTGGACGCAAGCCATTAGACGCAATGCAGTGGTTTATTGTGGCTTTGCAGCAATGGTAGACCGTGACGTGGCCAGCGCAGTATCTAACTCGATGTTATCCGACTTACTTTCACTGAGCGGTAAGATTTATCAAACCGGTATTAACTATGGGCTGGATGGCAGTAGTTCACATGACAAGCCAAAAATCTATCTACACATGGATGAGGCAAACGAAATGTGTGGCGAAGAATTCATTCCTATTTTGAACAAAGCTCGCGGTAGTGGTGTTCGTGTAATTGCTTATACACAAGCAAGGGAAGACCTTGAGGTACGTATGGGGGATGCAGCTAAGGCGTCAGTAATTGAAGCCAACTTTAACACAATCATCATGTTCCGAGTTAAGACGGTAAGTACCGCAGAACTACTTACCGACCAGCTAAAGGAAATTAATATCTATGATCGCTCCACGACACAAGGAGCGTCAGCAGACCTGAATATCGAAGAAGAAAAAGCCAACACAACAACTAGATTCTCTGATGGCGTTTCCGTTATTAGGACTCAGCCACTTCTTGCGCCTAGTGACATTGTGAGCCTACCTAAAGGCCAAGCCTTTGCTCTACTTGAGGGTAGCAAGCTTTATAAGATTCGATTCCCATTACCTAAAGACGAAAAGAACCCACTACCAAGCGAAATGAAAGACGTTTATCGAAACATGAAAATTCAATACCGCAGTTACGACAATTGGTGGGAAAAAGAGGCCGCATAATGAAAAGACTAATTTTTGTAATGACCATTATTACTATGGCTGGATGCAGTAACAACGAGAGGCCCAGGAATGATAATGCAAATGACAATACCATTTCGCGGTCAGAAGCAGTTTTGTTATCGGAAAATGTCATGAAGACTATTGCCATAAGTGAATCCGTAGACGCTCGGAATCTCGATAAAATCTACCTTGTAGGTAAAACATCGGAAGATGAGCCAATTTGCGAGCAATACTCACAAAGAGTTGTTGGTGTTGAGTGGGTGCATAACGAACCGGTTGCTAAGTTTGATATTTGGCACAAGTCAATTACTTGTCCTGAAAGCGCGGATGAGCACCTATGAGTGAAACCAAGAAAAGAACACCGCCACCAGCTGCGCAAAAAGCTGATTCTCACGAACATTCTACAGGAATTATTAAACCGGTAGTCAACTACATAGTATCCCTATCAGGATTGCTTATAGGGGCACTAATGGTATCCATATTAATAGAATGGCTTGGGATTTTTTTTGGCTGGTGGAATGAGCCGTATGAGTACCATTCTAAATCTGTGGCCAGTGAATACATTTCACTTATCAACGATGATTTAAAAGCCGCAGATAAGGACTTTGTATTATCACCATCATTACCCTTGCTTTGGGCGTCAGAATTCACGACAAAGTGGTTTGGGTTTGGGTTTGGGTTGACGGATGTATTTAGCCTTTCTAGCAGCTTTAACACGAACAGCTTATCTGGAAGCATATTTAAAGGGCTTTGTTGCATCGCTCGATAAACAATCAATTAGGCAATACTGTCAGGGTCGGTTATTATTTTAATCGACCTTTCATATCAGAATAATTAACAAATGCCTTACAAATACAACCAAACTAAACAGCA
>NZ_JAAUWS010000077.1:0-7643 GCF_014694465.1 Vibrio sp. S11_S32
AAGCTAAGTCCACTCATGGCGTTTATCTACACTTAAAAGCAAGTATATGATCACAACCAATATAGATCGTCAAATCGATCTTGAAAATATTGCAAAATAAGACAAAAATAGTTAGCTTAAGGTTGAAATTGGAATTTACTCAAACCCTTATTTCATAAGGGTTCTTCGTGATCTTTCCCTGATCAGCATAACTGAAATTCACTTTCTAAACACAGCACGCCAAGCATAAAAACAAAAACATTCAATAGACTTAAATAAGGGTAACTTTTCAATATCACGATAAATTTGCCATTGCCTCTTAGCTTTTTTTACTTTATTGCGAGATATTGAATTGGACAGAATACGATATTGGGTTAAAACCTCTGGAATTGGGTAAGCTTTTATTCCTGTTCTCAATAGTTTCAACCATAACGCATAGTCTTGCCCAGTACGAATCAATGGCATTGAAATATCGTCAAAAGCACTTCGACGAAGCATGACGGTAGAACAACCTAGAGTTGCTTTTTTGCGAAGCATATCTTCATAACTTACCGGTTCAGTTAAATGAGTATCAACGTTTTGACCAGTAGGGTTTCCTTGTTCATCAATTAATTCATAAGCAGTGAAAGAAAAATCAATATTATTCAATTCCATGAAAGAAACTTGTTTTTCAAGCTTACCTGGCAACCAAAGGTCATCACTATCAATGAATGCAATAAAATCTCCAGTAGCATTAGATATTGAAATATTTCTGGAGGCAGCCGCACCTGAATTTGCTCTTTGTCTACATATGTTAATTTTTAAATTTTCACAAGAAAAACGAGATAACATATCAAAACTTGCATCGGTAGAATTATCATCAGTGACCTGCCATTTTAACGAATAATCATCTGAAACCTGCAAAATAATAGAGCGATAAGTGCACTTCAAATATAACTCAGCATTAAAAACAGGAGTAACTATATCTACAACCATATACACACCATCAAGAAAATATATTACGCATTTTTTTTAAGCAACCAAAAAAATACCATTTCAAAATAAAAAAATCATAAAACAAAAAGAAAGACCTTAATGTGGATATAAAATACATTCTCCCTGACTTATATAAACCGAAATTAATTATATAATTAATCCATTTATCCCCATACCGATCACCATGTTTTCTGGCTAATGTTTCACAGCAATCAAACTCATTATCAGAAACACGTTCTCTTTCATTATCAATATTAACTAAATAGTCAAGCCTACATATTTTATATCCCGGCTTATCTTCTAAAAGTCGTAATATCAAAGACCAGTCTTCATAAGCCTTCATATCAGTAGGAAATCCACCTTTAATTAAAAAAAGTTTTTTTTCAATTAAAAAACCAATATCAATGTCATTTTTATATTTAATATCTTTTTCTAAAACAATACCAAAACGTTGCTTTTTAAATGAAACTATCTCAGATAAATCATTAACATCACCGATTCGTCCTGATGAAATAAACGAATAAACACCTATATTTTTTAAATGGAATTTAATCATTGAATTTAAACGGCCATTTAAATATTGGTCATCATCATCAAGAAATGTAACGTAATCACCATTGCAATGTCTTACACCTAAATTCCTAGCACTGGCTGCACTATGTAATCCTGTGTTTTTAATAACTTTAACTTTAAAATTATTAAAATTTTCACAAATATTAACAATGTCTTTATTCGTAACATTAACGCCATCATTAACAATAACAATATCAATATCGGTAAAACCAGAAATATCAGAATCAATAAATTGGCATTGTACAGAAGTGATCGCTCGCTCTAAAAGAGATATCCTATCACATGTAGGAATAATAACTGATAATTTCATAACGCTACTCCCAATAATTATTTCAGATCATAAGATGGAAATGCCGACTCTAAATCATCAAGATTGTAAATATAATTTTTTATTGAAACCTTATTCAAACAATTATAAATATCAAAGTCATCATCCACAATTACTTTATTTTCTGATTCTTTTGGATTATCAGTTGTAGAATAATAATCATCAAATTTAAAATCACCACCTGTTATATTATCACTAAAAACCAAGCGTATGTTTGGTATTTTATATGCATCAGCAAGTATTAATCCATGCATTGAACTGGATAATATAACATCACACATTGAAATTTGTTTTATGAATTCTTCAACCGGTAATGATACGTCGATAACTTTACCTCCACATGATATCATTTCTTCAATCATAGGATGGTGAATATCTACATAATGTGGGACTATACCAAATCTGTATATTGATTTTGAATTGATTTCTTTTTTATAAACCCTTGGCATTAATAAAGCAGGGTCACCTAATGGAACATTGAGCTTAATATTAAATCTTGATTCAATTTTCCTTTTTGTTTTATCCCCTCGCAAAGCATAAATTCGTCCTAAGTCCCTTATATCGTCAACTGAAGACTCAGAAATCAAACCGCTCCCCCATACAACACTTTTTTTTGTCATTGAATTTAAAATACTACCGACACCTAAATAATGAATAAAAAGCCTCATGCCTGGAACATTTACAACACTTTTTCCAGTGTAATATTTAAACAAATCAACATTTAAAGAATCGCCGACATTAGCTCTATCATTATAATATGACAATGCCACACGGTCATTAAAAATAAATTTAAACGATACGAAGTGTACTAACCTAAATAAAACTGTAACTTTATATAAAAACATAACAATTCAAACCAATTAAATTCTAATCATTTTCTCAAAAAAAATATCAGGTTCATTTTTCATAAATTTAAACCAGACACTAGGCGTTATAATGATTTTATTCTTATTTTCAGATAGGTACGCCCCCCACCATGAAAATGAACTATTCGAAATAATAAAATCATGACAATTATACATCAATCTAAAACTCTCGATTTCTGTAAAACCCTCAATATAAAAACAATCATTATTACATCCAAGAATCTCCTTAGCTTTTTCTATGTCATCGCTAAAAATAAAAAACCTTGCCCCCGGAATCATTGTTTTAGCTAATGATATAGCTTTGTGATAATATTGATTATCACATACATTTAAATGCTTAGTTTTTTTATAGTCATCACCTAATCGCATACTTACAGCGACACTAGATGATTGATTAATTAAATTTAATACATCCATCTCTTTATTAGTTATTGTTTTCTTCACCTTAAATAAAGATTTTATTAAATCTACATTATCAATGAAATATTTTTCACTTTGAAAGTAACCATATATATATATTTTTTTTGCTTTTTTAATATTTACATCATAATAAAACCGATCAAAGTTATAAAACAAACCAAATTTCGATAAAAATCTAAAAGGCAATCGACCATATCGATCAACTAGTAATAATCTCATTATTTTATGGTAAACTTTATAAACAACTTGAGTAAACCTTAAGAGATTGCTCTTTATATAACCCTGTTGAATGTTACCTTTAAAACAATTAGACACTTCCAATTCATCTAAAGAATATGATCTTATTTTATATTTTAAATATACCGTTTTATCAATATAAATACTTTTCTTTGTTAATGATGACAAGTGTATTGCGTATGCAATCTGAAATAACTGATTTCCAAGACCACCCATTAATTTAACAACAATCAAATTATACCTCACTATTCTAAGTTCTATCAAACATCACTTTGCTTCCAAAATTCATCATTAAAAATGATAAATGCTAGAAACCAAAACCAAGAAAAATAAAACATAGGGTTTGTAGCCCCTGCAATCAAGAAACACACAAAACCATTAAAAATACCACCAAAAATAGGAAAATACACATCATCATAATTTTTAAATCTCTTTAATAATTTAGAGGCTAGTATAAAAAAACCTCCAAATGTATATATGAAATATAAAACTCCAGATTGAGACAATAATGCCAAATAAACCCATTCATATGACCATTTTTCATCAATATTTCGTAAGTAACTTGGATGTGAATTTAAACCATGGCCAAATAATGGAAACTCAGTAAAATACTTCCATAAATGGATAGCTTGCTCATAACGTTGAACCCCCCCTCCAACAGTAGAATCAAATGAACTTGTAATTGTAGTAATAAAAGCAAGTAATGGATTACTTAACCCCGAATAATACCCAACAACTTCAAAGGCCAATATTAATAAAAAAACAAACAAACATAACCCTATAAAAATCTTAATTATAGAATTAAAAGACAGTCCAAACTTATAGTTATATAAAAGAATATTAATAAAAAAACCAAGGAAAAATAAAAGTTGCAATGCTCGTCGGCCTGAAAAAATAACAACTAGAAAAGATAATGATATCAATGAAATAATTAAAAACTTATTAGCTTTACCTTTAAATATCAGCATTGTCGTTAAATATGGCACAAGAAATATAAGACTAGGTTGACTACTTAATCTTACCTCCAACTTATCTGCCATTATTTTACTACCTCCAAAAGTATTTAATCCAGACAGCCAACTAGGCATTGACAACATCCCAACCCTATACGCTATATAGTAAAGACTGATTATTATAATTATCAAAGTTGAAAACAACAACACTTCATTAATAAATAACATCCTATCTTTATTTATACACGATGATAAGACAAAACAAATTATTGGAGTAACAATCATATACAAAAACAAACTAACACTAAATTCAAAACCATTATAAACTCCATAAAAATATGAAGATAATGATAAAAATAACCAAATAGCCATATAAACCAGGTACTTAAAATCAAATAGTGGCTTATCAAAAATAATAATAATTAATGACAATGCAATCAATAATAATAATACTAAAGCTTTCAATAGAGAAAAATCACCTGAAAAGACGAGCATTAACATCAACCACACGCCTAAAAACACCTTATAAAAAACATCGATGAAATTAATCTTCTTTATACTTGCCATACTTACCTTTAAATGAATCAACTATTGCTCTTATGATATATTTTATCTTATTTTTCTTTTCATCTTCTAATAAGATAACTTTCAATATATGCACAATTGAACCAGCACATATTTTATATGCAACTTTAATAAAGTTACATTCACTTTTATGTATATAGAAATAAATTCTATTTCTAAATTGATAATAATTCCTTATAGGAGAATGTTGATATATTTTGATCTTATTAGTATGCTTAATACATCCTAAGCTTTGATTTAATATTGCTTCATTTATTTGAATTATTACATAATTGTTTTTCTTCAATTGATGACAATAATCATATTCTATTCTATCAATAAAATAATTATCATCAAAACCACCCACTTTTTCAAATGCACTTAAATTAATAAAACTACCTGAAGTAATAACCCACGGAACTAATTCAAATAATGCATTTGATTTGTTTTTTTGATCATGCTCATATATAATCCTGGGTGAAAATATCCCAATACTTTTGTCATGCTTACTTTCCACGAAAGACTTTATAACGTCAATTGAACGCAACTCAAAATGACTATCTTGATCTAACAAACAAATGAATTTATAATTATTATTCATGGATTCTTTGCACATAATATTAAGTGCTTTCGATAGCCCTATATTTCCACTATTACTCAATAAAAAAACATTCCTTTTTTGCTTGTCAGCATCAAAAATACTTGTTACTGGTGTATTATCAATAACATATACTGAATCAAACATCTCACTATATCTTTCAACATTTCTTATCTGATTTTCATCTGGATAGTACAATGTTATTCCGCAAGAAAATTTCATATATCGGTCTTAACTCCTTAAGTATTAAATTTTTTAGCGACTATATTTTTCAATATTTTTTTATCATCTTTACTTAGCATAATAAAGAACAAAGACAATGAAAAAGAAAGGTATACCACAAAACTTAGAAATAATTCAAAATATGTATCAGGTCTATATCTATTATTTACAACGTAAAAAATCAAAATTAAAATTAAAGAAAATAACAATGTTGATAAATGAAGATATAGATATTTAAATTTAGATTGATTTAATATTACTGATGCGTATATTGGAGTAAACAATGCATTTTTCAACGTTAGTATAACGCCACTTGAAATGGCAATTGAGTAATATCCAAGTTCAGTCTCACTAATTAAAATTATTGAAACGACCAAGCCGATAAAACCTAATACTAAAGTAATAATAGCTGGCAATTTTATTTTATTCATTGCTATGTTAATTGAAAATAACGGTGTGACACCAATATTTATTATTAATGGCAATGTAATCAACCAAACTAATGGTGATAAATACTCAAACTCACTACCAATCCAAAGTGATAATATACTTTTAGAATAAATACAGACAAAAATTATTGGAATTGACATCGATAAACTTAAATACTTAATAAACCTAACTGAAATTGAAACCATTTCATCAATTTTATTTTTAGCAAAATAAAGCATAATTACAGGACCAAGCACTCCAGAAAGTACTGTGGATATACTTCTAATTAAATCACTAAATTTTGTCGCTATAGAATAAGCACCACCAGAATTGCTGCCTAAAAATTTATTTACGATTAAAATATCCACCTTTGAAAACAATAAAAATCCGATTTGATTAACAAGCAACCAACCACCTATACTAAAAATTGGAATACACTCTTTTTTTCTGAATTTCCTCAAGTCAATTCTTAATTCTGGTGTTAACTTCTTCCAGTACAATAATGTAATAATAAACCCAACAGAACTACCAATAATTGAAGATATACCGACAGATGCTAAGCTAATATTATCAAATGAAAAAAACAAAAAAATACATATTGATTTAGATATAAGTCTAAAGATACTTGCAAATTGAATAATATCCAATCTATTACTTGAATACATTGACACTGAAAATATAGAGTTTATTAATGATATTGAAAATGATATCAATGTGAATAAAAACAAAAGCTTCGCATCTAAATAAAAGCCATGTTCTATTTTAATTATATTATTTAAGTTTTCAATCGGATATATACTAACTAAGCACTGAAAAAAGACTATAAAAATCACAACAACTAATGATGTATTAAATATTTCCAATGCTTTACTATCATCATTACTTTGTAATGCTAATGTTAAATTCCTATTTATCGATGCTGACAATGACTGTGTAATTATCCCAACATACTCAGTAAAAAACATAGCTATAGGTATTAAACCATAAGCCGAAACACCTAAATTACTTACTAGGTACGGTGTTAAAATTATTGCAGCAAGAAAATTAACTGTAAATGAAAAAATATTAACCGTAATGTTTTTTGCAATTTGTTTTTTCATTATATTTTCATCTCAAAAACCATCAAAACATATCATTAAAAAATTCACCACTCTCATCCTTTATTGATAAAATCACAATATCTCTTATTGGCCACTTGATATCCAATATCTTATCGTTCCATTTTATTGAAATTTCAGCCTTTGGATTGTAGTAATCTGTACATTTATAAACGAATTCGGCCTCATCGCTAGTTACATAAAAACCATGAGCAAAACCTTCTGGTATCCAAAGTTGTCTTTTATTATCTGCAGAAAGGTACTCACCAACCCATTTCCCAAATGTAGGTGAGTCTTTACGAATATCAACCGCCACATCAAACACTTCACCAGAAACAACTCTTACCAACTTTCCTTGAGTATTTTCTGTTTGATAATGAAGTCCTCGTAAAATCCCTTTCT
>NZ_JAAUWS010000078.1:0-7549 GCF_014694465.1 Vibrio sp. S11_S32
AATCTTTAGCAACACCACCGTACACTTTTGCAAGTGTAGTACAGATAGCAGCAGTAAGAGTTGTTTTACCGTGGTCAACGTGGCCGATAGTACCAACGTTTACGTGCGGTTTCGTACGTTCAAATTTCTCTTTAGACATGGATAGTCCCTCTAGGTACGGATTTGGTGGCCATGAAGACCACGTAACCAAAATGATTGTTAATTATATAAGTATTGCTTGATTAAAACTGGTGCTGATACCCAGACTCGAACTGGGGACCTCACCCTTACCAAGGGTGCGCTCTACCGGGCTGAGCTATATCAGCGAAAACTTTTTAACTGGAGCGTGCGGCGGGAATCGAACCCGCATCATCAGCTTGGAAGGCTGAGGTAATAGCCATTATACGACGCACGCATTGTCATTTAGTACAGTTTTAACTGCAATTTATTACGCATATAGACGAATCTACATGAACAATATGGTGGAGGGGGACGGATTCGAACCATCGAAGGCGGAGCCGGCAGATTTACAGTCTGCTCCCTTTGGCCACTCGGGAACCCCTCCAAATTTTATTTTGCTTGCCACTTTCGATATTAAAAAAGGAAGTGGTGCCGACTACCGGAGTCGAACTGGTGACCTACTGATTACAAGTCAGTTGCTCTACCTACTGAGCTAAGTCGGCGCAAGTGGTGCGAATTCTATTGAATGTTCGAAAATCTTGCAAGAGTAAAATGCAAAAAAATACGATTTTCCGCCTTCTATTACGCATTTGTCTAGAAAATCGGCAACATTCTGAATGTTTGCAATAAAAGCACGATGGCAATAGTTTGAATTCAAGCAAGCATAGTGTATCTTCGCTCATCCTTGTTAATTGTTTTGAGCCTGATTATGAATCCATATTTGTCATATAACCGAGAGCAGTGGTCCGAGTTGCGGAATTCTGTTCCTATGACACTCACATCAGAAGACTTAAAAGAACTGCAAGGGATCAACGAACATCTTTTGATGGATGAAGTTACTGAAATTTATCTACCATTGTCACGCTTATTAAATCTTTATGTTGCCGCTCGTCAAAGTCGCAACCAAGTACTGCACCAGTTTTTTAGCCCTCACCATTCAGAAAAAGATGAGAAATCGCCACCGTTTATTATTGGTATTGCCGGCAGTGTTGCGGTAGGTAAAAGCACTACAGCTCGCCTGCTTAAAGCGTTGTTATCTCGCTGGGAAAACCATCCAAAAGTAGAGTTAATTACTACCGATGGATTTTTACGTCCCAATCAAACATTACTTGATCATGATTTAATGACTAAAAAGGGCTTCCCTGAGTCTTATGACACCAAGCGTTTGGTGACTTTTCTCAACGATGTGAAGGCAGGTAAACGCAATGTCGAAGCGCCGGTTTATTCTCATATCACTTATAATATTACCGATGAAGTCAAAGTGGTGGATCAGCCAGATGTACTGATCATTGAAGGCTTGAATGTCTTACAAAGTAGTCATGACTATCCAGACGCTCATTTAAAGATGTTTATTTCGGATTTTCTCGATTTTTCTATCTATGTCGATGCCGAGAGCAAAACGATTGAAGACTGGTATATTTCCCGTTTTATGAAGTTACGACAAGGGGCATTCACTAAACCCGGTTCTTATTTTAGCCATTATACTGAGCTCACTGAAGCTCAATCTATTACGAAAGCGCAGAGTATTTGGCAAACCATTAATGGCGTAAATTTGGAACAAAACATACTGCCAACTAAAGGTCGCGCTCAATTAATTTTACGTAAAGGCGTCGGCCATCAAGTTGAAGAGATATTATTACGCAAATAATTCAATACCGATGTAAATTAGTTATCGGCTTTGCGCAGAGAAATCTCGCCGCCGACATACGCTTCTTCCCCTTGCTCGGTGTGTAATAAAATCGCTCCCTGCGAATTGATTCCTTTACATTGTCCATAAACTTCTTTGTTGCCCATAATCAGTTTGATCGACTGATTATGAAAATTATCCAGTTGATTCCAGCGCTCAACCAGCTCACTCATGCCTTTGTGTTCATATCCAGTTAATACACGCTTCCAAGCAGCCAGTAATGCAATCACCACGTTATTGCGGCTCGGAGTATTACCATCAAATACCTGCTCTAGATTAGTCCACGATTGATCAATGTTATCCGTCGTTTTTGACATGTGGATATTTAATCCCATCCCTATCACTAAATGCGCAGCTTCACCGGTTTGCCCTGACATTTCAACTAATACTCCGGCCAGCTTTTTATCATGGTGATAGATGTCATTTGGCCACTTTAATTTAATGTCTTTTGCACCAAGTGACTCTAACCCATCAACAATTGCCACCCCGATAGCCAGACTAAGCCCCATAGCAGCGGCCACACCAGCATCTAGCTTCCAATACATAGAGAAATAAAGATTTGCGCCAAATGGTGACACCCATTCTCTACCTCTGCGCCCTCTTCCTTTGGCTTGGTATTCCGCCACGCAGACACAACCGCTTTCTTTATCTTTACTCTTATCAAGTAAATACTGATTGGTCGAATCGATAATAGGAATAAGCTCTACTGGTTGTTGCGAACTGCGTTGGATTAAGCTTTGATCGAGTAGCTCAATCGCATTCGACAATTGATACCCTTTCCCTTGAACTCGATAGATGTCTAGACCCCAAGTTTGAATAGCTTTAACATGCTTACTAATCGCCGCTCTAGACATACCGAGCATTTCACCAAGCGCTTCACCGGAATGAAATTGCCCATCGGAAAGTACTTTGATAATTTGATATTTAACTACATGCTCTTTGCGTATCATTTCAGTCATTATGATTGCCTTATTCGGATGCACGACGACACCATATTATCGCTCTGATTCTTGAAGTATTACATCGAGTTTCGATTCTTCTGTCGCAGTGAAAAATCGAACTTCATGCTCAAGTTCAACACCATATTTAGTCTTCACGCTTTGCTTTATAAACCAAGCAAGATCCAATACATCTTTTGCGCTTGCGGTTCCAGTATTGACTAAAACTAAAGCCTGCTGCGGGTGTACTTGAGCGCCACCCACTTGATGACCTTTCAAGCCACAGCGATCAATGAGCCAACCGGCGGCAATTTTGACACCAACTTCGGTTTCATAACCACTCATTTCGGGGTGGGCTATTTTTAATTGTTGGTAATGCTCGTGGCTAATAATTGGATTTTTAAAGAAACTACCTGCATTTCCCATCACGGCAGGATCAGGCAGTTTACTGCGTCGAATCTCACACACTAAATCAGAAACCGATTTGGGAGTGTTCAGCAAGTCTTTGTGCGCCGCTAATGGCCCGTATGATAAATTAGGGCACCATTCTTTACTGAGAACCAAGCCCACAGCAGTAATAACCACTTTATTGTACAATGCTTGTTTGAAAATCGAGTCACGGTAAGAGAAGCAGCACTCAGCAGCGGATAATCGCTTTACTTTAAAGTCAGCAAGATCCAAATAATCGACATATTCACAGACATCTTTGAACTCAACCCCATAAGCACCGATATTTTGGATTGGAGCACTACCTGCACACCCAGGGATTAAAGCTAAATTCTCTAGGCCGCCGATACCTTGCTCTAAGGTCCAGTCAACCAAACTAGGCCAATCCTCACCACCACTAATATGCAGGTGATAATGACCTTCTTTTTCTGTTAGCGTCTTACCTTGTAAGTGATTGACGATCACTACACCTTGGTAAGGTTCGGTAAAAAGGACATTACTCCCTTTACCTAATAACAATTTAGGCTTCCTTATCCATTCCATTGATTGAAAGGCTTGTGCTATATCCTCTATTGTCGTTGCTTCAATTAGAGTGTCACATGGCATATCAATACCAAAAGTATGGAATGGTTTTAAGTTTACATTATCGTTTACATTCATTTGATTGATTACCTGTTCTTGTATCGTGCTATTCTACCCTATCCGAAACGCAATCATAGCCCTTCATAATGTCAGTCATTTTCCAGATTCTTCCTCTAATCAAATACCCTCTACTTAAGCCTATTTATAAGGCGTATTACCCTTTGGCTAAGGTAAAGAAAAATGAAAGAGTGGTGGTCGGTTATCAACAGCAGACTATCATTGCCATTGTGCGTTTTCGTCCTATTGAGCAATATACATTATTGACAGGTATGCTCGTAGTGCCAGATCATCGACAACAAGGGATTGGTCAGCAGTTACTTAGTTACTGCGCAACTGAAGAGTTAAACTCAAATTGCTATTGTTTTGCTTATCAGCATTTAGAAACGTTTTATCAACAAGGCGGCTTTCACGCCATTGAAAGTGAGCAGTTGCCATCATCGTTAAGACAATTATTCCTTCGTTACATTACAAATGGAAAAAAACTGTTACCAATGCAGTACAAATCCGTTGATATGGCATAAGATACCAAGCAAATATAGTCAGGTGGCTACCTTTTTTGGTAAAGTTACCTTCATAAGACTCTAAAGTTTCTAAGGTTAAGAATATATATGATAGCTAGTAAGGATTTACTCGAACAGCTACCAACCATAGCTCAAGATCCGAATAAGTTTGAAGTTCTATTTCAGGCCAAGCAATTCAGAGAGCGCCTGCTATCCGAGATTAAAAGTGCCCGTAATCGAATTTATCTCGTCGCACTTTATTTAGAGAATGATGAAGCGGGTCGAGAAGTTTTAACCGAGCTTTATGAAGCGAAACAACGCAATCCTCAATTAGAGGTGACCGTTTGTGTCGATTGGCACCGAGCCCAACGCGGATTAATTGGCGCGGGAAAAACTGATGGTAACGCCGCTTTTTATTGCGAACTAGAAAAAAAATATCAACATGGTATTTCTATACTCGGTATTCCTGTTCGTATCAAAGAGGTATTCGGCGTATTGCACCTTAAAGGCTTTATTATCGATGATACCGTTATCTATAGCGGAGCAAGCCTCAATAATATTTATCTTCATCAAAGCAATAAGTACCGTTTTGACCGCTACCATGTTATTGAAAATCAGACCTTAGCCCAAACTATGGTTAATTATATCGATCAATATATGGTGGCTAACCCTGCGGTTAACAGTCTTAATCAAGAAAACCGTCCGACCACCAAATCACTTAAGCTGGCGATTAAACAGTTTAGGGCTTTATTAGCCCAATCAAGCTATCAGTTTAATGGTGATCAATTACAAGATGGTGAGGTGGGTATTATTCCGCTGGTTGGTGTTGGCAAGCGTCGTAATAAACTAAACCTACACATTAACCATCTAATTGCTTGTGCAGAAAAAGACATTGCTATTTTTACGCCGTATTTCAATTTCCCTAAAAGTGTAGCAAAAGAGATTAAAAAAGCGATTAAACGTGGTGTCAAAATCACGATTGTTGTCGGTGATAAAACCGCCAATGACTTTTATATTCCGCCCGAGGAAGACTTTAAAACCATCGCTGGCTTACCCTATTTATACGAAGTTAACTTGCGCCAATTTGCCAAAGTAAATGAGGCTCATATCGCCAGTCGACAACTTTCTATCCATTTATGGAAACACAACAACAATAGCTTTCACCTAAAAGGTATGTGGGTAGATAAAGAGTATATGCTAATAACCGGTAATAATTTAAACCCTAGAGCGTGGAAATTGGATTTGGAGAACGGTTTATTAGTAAAGGACCCTCAACAATTACTTCGCGATCAATTTGAACAAGAGCTTACTTCAATCTTAGAACATACTCACCTTGTTGGAAGCTACAAGCAATTGGAAGACATAGATTTATATCCTGAAGGGGTTCAGAAATTGATACGTAAAATTAAGCGGATAAAGGCCGATAAGATACTCAAGCAGATATTATAGATTCACAAAAAAGCCGAAGAAGAATACTTCGGCTTAATTATATGGTCCGCCTCACTCTCAAACTCCTATGCTTAGAGTAGGCATTCAGAAATGAGGTGAACCATATGTCTTCTATCCAAATTTTAGGTATCAATTTAGGTAAACATAGCTTTCACGTGGTTGGTCATAGCCACTCGGGGAAAGAAGTTTTACGGAAAAAATATAATCGAAACCAATTAATCTCTTTTATTGCGAAGCCAGAACCTACAATTATCGCTTTTAAAGCATGTGGTGGATCCCATTGGCTCGCTCGAAAATGCATAAATTTAGGTCATCAGACCAAACTCATCCCCCCTCAATATGTAAAACCTTACGTCAAGGGTAATAAAAATGACTTCATTGATGCAGCTGCGATAGCAGAAGCAGCGAGCCGACCATCTATGCGTTTTGTTGCAGTAAAAACAGAAGATGCACAAGTTATAGCAACGATTCATCGAATTAGAGATGGTTATATAAAAGAACGAACGGCATGTATGTCTAGAATTGGCGCAATTCTACTCGAATTTGGCCTGAGCCTGCCCAAAGGACATGCAAATATGAAAGCACTTTTCCAGTGGTTAGCAGAACAAAATCAAGAATTACCCCCGAGTTTACTCAATGAACTATGTAGTATTCATGAGCATTATTCTTATTTGAGCCAACAAATAAAAGCGCAAGACATTAAGCTTCATGATATTTCTGAACATAATGAATTAGCTCGGTTATTAAAAACAATTCCCGACATTGGAGATCTGACATCAACGCTTTGTATTGCTGATGTGAGCTCTGCAAATAATTTTGCAAATGGTCGTAATATGGCAGCATGGCTGGGTCTTGTTCCAAGGCAGTTTTCGACAGGAGGTAAACCCAAGTTATTTGGTGTTAGTAAACGAGGAAATAAACAGCTTCGGACCTTATTTGTTCATGGTGCTAGAGCGGTTTTATCTAGGCCAGAAACCACAGGGAAAGTATTTGGTCAGTGGCTGGTCAATTTGAGGGCAACCAAGCCGTTTAATGTTGTAGTGGTAGCACTTGCCAACAAGCTAGCAAGAATAGCTTGGGCGGTGTTACAACACCGCCAAGCTTTTAAGGCTGCTTTGCAGCCGTAACCGAGTTTGCAACGTCAATGAAAGTGATGACAAAAACGGTCAATCGGCCAGATTAAAAACCAGATACAAAAAACAGCATAAAAATGCTTTTGGCTTTTTAAGGATAATCTGGCGCGGATATCATCGTGGAGATGGTAAGCCATGAGCTCACCAAACGTGACTCCGAATGCATTAGCGCAAACTAACTCCGTCATTAATTAATTGTAGTTGCAATTAAGAGGCGGACCATACATTTTTGTAGCTGTTTTTCGGGATTGTCCAGACGTAAAAAAACGACTCTTTCAAATCGGGCTTTCAGCTATTATAAAAAAGACAGTGGTGATGTGGACGGGGCTCCCTAATATCACCAATCTTGCGCGCCCCCGACGTGACAGGCCGCCGCTTCTGAATAGAGTTAACCAACTAATGCGACCACAGTATATCACCTCAAAGTCATTGCCTTTACGTTCTATAATTCAACTTTGTTCAGACGTAAAAAAGCCCGACTCTTTCGAATCAGGCTTTCATAAATAGTGGCGGAGTGGACGGGACTCGAACCCGCGACCCCCGGCGTGACAGGCCGGTATTCTAACCAACTGAACTACCACTCCGCAGTGTCTA
>NZ_JAAUWS010000079.1:0-6956 GCF_014694465.1 Vibrio sp. S11_S32
TCAAAATCAGGAAATGTTATTAGGTTGTTCCATATTAAATCGCTTCACTCATCTCGGCATGCCCAATAGCTACCGAGTTGCCTGATCACGCTCAAAGACAACTAAGATTGAGTATTGCAACAAAGCCCTTTCCGCAAGTTCTTTCTGAATACGTCTTGAGCCATCTCGTTCTTTGCTAACGTCAAAGGCTTCCTTTACTTTGGTATCAAGCTTTTGGCGCTCTGTCTGTCGTTGAATCGCCTTGTGGCGATTTTCAACCCAATAATAAAACCCACTTCGAGAAACTCTTAACACCTTAGCCATGCGGGAAATGCTGAAACTCAGCAGGTTTTCGAGCATAAATTCATAGCAATTTACTTTAGATTTTTCGCGAAGTAGGTGGCGGCCTTTTTTACGATTTCTAGCTCTTCTTCTTGCTCTGCCAACTGCCTCTTTAGCTTAGCGACTTCAACGGCCAATTCTTGTTCTCGTTGGCTAATATGAGAATTCTTCTTTGTGGCTTTTCGCCAACCGTAGATTTGGGATTCATGTAACGAGAGCTGTCTTGCGGCTGCTGCGACTCCCACTTTCTCTGCCAGCTTCAGGGTTTCTGCTTTAAATTCAGGAGAATGGATAATACGTTTTTTCTTGCTTGTCATGGTTCACCTCATTAGTGATTGTACTCACTTAATTCAGTGTCCAAAACTGCTGGTGCGGATCAGATTGAGAAAGCGAGCGCTTTAGACGAAGTGCTCGCTTTTGTGTATTTAGAGGGTGACAGCAGTTTATTTGTGCTGACGTTTGGCGGTGAGTTTGAATTTATAATTATTGGTTGTGAAATAATTACGGCTGTATTCGAAAACGGTGTCATCGTGTAAATGGCCACGAGTACGTTTTTCAATAATCGGTAATGCAGCATCGATATTAAGCAGTTTTGCTATATTTTGGGGAGGTAAGATCGGGATCAGCTCTTGCTCACTCCTATCTATCATTAAGCCTTTTTGTTTTTCAATGTAGTCGTATTTAGAACCTTGCATGACCTGGTAAGTTAGGTCTGGGAACATTTCAGTTGGCATCCATGTTTCTTCAACCGTAATAGGCTCGTCATTTAAGAAACGAACTCGTTTGATATAAAATACCATCTCATTTTCACTAACCTCAAGAAGGTCGGCAATACTGAGAGAGGCTGGCTGGATTTCGAATGCTAGAACATGACTATGAGTGAGTCCTTCTAGGTGCGCCCACTTTTCTGCAAAGCTACTCTGTTGGTCAATGTCATAGTTTACTTTGCTTTCTTTTACATATGTACCGCTGCCCTGAATACTTTCTAATTCACCGCTTTCGATTAATAGTTTAAGTGCTTGCCTAACGGTGACACGGCTTACTGAAAATTCTTCACGCAACTGAGCTTCAGTTGGAAGTGCCTCACCGACCTTATACTCACCTGAGCTTATTTTCTCACGAATGGCATCTGCAATTTGACGGTACATTGGCAATCTTGCCATCACAACCTCTATCTATAATAAAAGTGTATTAAAAAACAATACATTTAATTGAGGAGTACCCTAAGAAGGTTCTCGTTATGGTTTTGTCTTACTTCAATGGTTTACGAGTATCAATAAGTATTCATTTTATAACGAATATAATACGATTCAAGCTTGGTAAAACAAGTGTTAGTTTGAAAATGTTAAAAATAAACAATACAAAAGTAATACATATTTTTTGTTTAACTCGATATTGGTCACATTTTATTTGTATTAAATAGGTATTATTTGGTTTCGGGGTAGTACGAATATGCTGTCAATAATCAGGCAGCTGAAACATTGAGAACTTGGGATAAACGTTATGAACTTGACATCTCTAACTAATCCATCGCTTATTACATTACAAACGACATTTACAAGTCGTAACGAGGCGATAGAGACACTTGCAGAACAATTATATCAACAAGGAAAACTGTATAGTAAGGATGAATATCTGCATGCAGTCTACGCACGTGAAGAGCAAGGGCCAACAGCCTTAGGTGAAGGTTTGGCAGTGCCTCATGGTAAAACGGATGCAGTAAAAGAAGCTGCATTTGCCGTCGCGACATTAAAAGAAGATTTAAAGTGGCAAGGGTTGGATGAAGAAGAAGAGGTAAATTTAATCTTCTTGATTGCGATTCCAAATGCGGAAGCGGGTTCTACTCATATGCAATTATTAACTGAGCTGACAACGACCTTGGTTGATGATGAGGTTCGAGAAGCCATTCTCAATGCTACAAATGTAGAACAAATTATGGCTCTATTAAGTAATGATGAAGAGTCTGAAGAATCAGAACAAGAAGAGGCTAGTGTAGACGCACCAATAATTGTTGCGGTTACTGCTTGTCCTGCTGGTATTGCTCATACCTATATGGCAGCGGAGTACCTTGAAAAAGCTGGTAAAAAGCTAGGTTATAAAGTTTATGTAGAAAAACAAGGTGCCAATGGTATTGAAGGCCGTTTAACTGCCGATCAATTAAATAGTGCCACTGCTGTCGTTTTTGCCGCTGAAGTTGCGATTAAAGAAGTGGAGCGTTTTCAAGGGATCCCTCGAGTAGAAGTACCGGTTGCTGAGCCAATTAAGCATTCAGAACGCATTCTTAATGATGCTATTGAAGCAGGAAAGGCCGGACGTGGTTCTGATGCCACTATTGCAACCGATGATGGACCGAAGAAATTACCATTGAAAACAGAGCTTAAACAAGCCTTATTGTCTGGTATCTCTTATGCCGTTCCTCTGATTGTTGCTGGGGGAACCGTGCTTGCCGTTGCGGTTCTTATTGCACAAATTTTTGGTTTACAAGAACTCTATGCAACGCAGGATTCTTGGTTATGGATGTATCGTAAACTTGGTGGCGGGTTACTTGGCACGTTAATGGTACCAGTGCTTGCGGCCTATACTGCTTATTCATTAGCGGATAAACCTGCTTTAGGTCCGGGCTTTGCTGCTGGTATTGCCGCTAACCTGATTGGCTCTGGTTTCCTTGGTGGTGTTGTTGGTGGCTTGATCGCTGGTTATGTCATGCGCTGGGTAAAACAAAACGTTCGTTTAGGGCCTGCTTTTAATGGTTTTTTAACTTTCTACTTATACCCAGTGATCGGTACTTTAGTTGCTGGCTCTTTGATGCTGTTTGTCATAGGCAAACCTGTTGCCATGTTAAACCAAGGATTAACGGATTGGTTGAACGGTATGTCAGGAACCAATGCATTGTTGCTCGGTGCAATTTTAGGGTTCTTTGTTTCTTTTGACCTTGGTGGCCCTGTCAACAAAGCGGCTTATGCATTCTGCTTGGGAGCGATGGCAAATGGTGTTTACGGTCCTTATGCCATCTTTGGTTCTGTAAAAATGGTATCAGCATTTACGGTAACCGCTTCAACTATGATTGCTCCGCGTTTATTCAAAGACTTTGAAATTGAAACAGGAAAATCGACATGGTTGCTTGGTCTTGCTGGTATTACGGAAGGGGCGATACCTATGGCGATTGATGATCCGATCCGCGTTATTGGTTCATTCCTTTTAGGCTCTGTCGTCACTGGCGCAATGGTCGGTGCTGCAGGTATTGGTTTGTCAACGCCTGGAGCCGGTATCTTCTCTATTTTCCTTCTGCACGATGCTGGAATTGGTAGCTTTATGGCTGCAGGGATTTGGTTTGGAGCTGCGCTGATAGGCACGCTTATTTCCACTATCACACTGTTGATATGGCGTGGACACGCTATCAAAAAAGGTAAGTTTCAAACCAAGACAGCGGCTTAACGGACTCTAACTTTAAACTCATAAGTAAGAAGGAGGCACAAGCTCAATGACTGTGCCTCAATTCAAACAAAATATTATTTTGATAACCAATTAATTCTCTATTTGACGATAAAAGACAAATAGCTTCTAAAGGTAACAACAATGACTACATCACGCGTTCATATTACACCGCACATGCACTGGGATCGTGAATGGTATTTCACGACAGAAGAATCACGAATTCTGCTTGTGAACAACATGGAAGAAATTATGCAACGTCTGGAAAGCGATCCAGACTATAAATATTACGTTCTTGATGGCCAAACGGCGGTGCTAGAAGATTACTTTGCGATCAAACCCGAAAATAAGCAGCGTGTAAAAGCGTTGGCAGAAGCGGGGAAATTGATTGTCGGCCCTTGGTACTCTCAGACGGATACGATGCAAGTTTCGGGTGAATCGATTGTTCGTAACATGCTTTATGGTATGCGCGACTGCCTTGAGTTAGGTCAACCAATGAAGATTGGTTACCTACCAGACTCATTCTCAATGAGTTCACAGTTACCTATGATTTATAATGGTTTCGATATCGACACGGCAATGTTCTGGCGTGGTTGTTCTGAACGCCATGGCACTAACAAAACCGAGTTTTTATGGCAATCAAATGATGGCTCAGAGGTGATGGCGCAAGTTCTACCTCTTGGTTATGCGATTGGCAAATATTTGCCTCAAGATGAAGAAGGCTTACGTGCTCGTTTAGATAAATATTTCCCAGTATTAGAAAAACCATCAGTGACCAAAGATATTTTATTACCCAATGGTCATGATCAGATGCCAATTCAAAAAGATATCTTTGAAGTCATGGATAAACTGCGAGAAATTTACCCAGATCGTGAATTCAAGATGAGCCGCTTTGAAGAAGTATTTGATCGTATTCGTGAAGAGCGTGACAACTTAGATGTCATCAAAGGTGAATTTAATGATGGTAAATATATGCGAGTTCACCGTACGATTTCTTCTACCCGTATGGACATTAAACTGATTCATGCCGAAGTTGAAAATAAGATCGTTAATATCCTTGAGCCGCTAGCATCAATCGCATGGTCATTAGGTTTTGAATATCACCACGGCCTAATTGAAAAAATGTGGAAAGAGAGCATGAAAAACCATGCCCATGATTCTATTGGTTGTTGCTGTTCCGATAAGGTACACGCTGAAATTCTGAATCGTTACATTTTGGCTGACGATATGGCAACAAACCTAATTCGTTTCTACAAGCGTAAAATTGTGGATCACATGCCAGCGCGTAAAGGTTGTGACAAATTAGCTTTCTTTAATCTATCACCTTATCAACGTGAAGAAGTGATTAACACGACCATTACTATCCGCGCTAACGAATTTAATCTGTTTGATGAAACTGGTAATCAAGTTGAATACTTCATTCAAGATCAGCGCATTATCGATCCTGGGAAAATTGACCGTCAGATTGTTCACTACGGTAATTACGACCCATTTATTGAATACGACATTCAAGTGAAACACGCTATTCCAGCAATGGGCTTTACCGCACTCCACATTGAAGCCGGTGCTAAAGGCTGCCACAAACCGGTAGAGCAGAAAGACCATGTATTAGAAAATAAGTTTTATCGTATCAATGTGAATGATAACGGCACATTAACGATTTTTGATAAAGAAACCGAAATGTCATTTGACCAAGTACTTCGTATTGAAGATGGTTCTGATGATGGTGATGAATATGATTATTCGCCTTCTCGTAAAGAGTGGCTATTGTATTCAGATGAGTTTAAAGCTCAAACCACTATCAAGCATGAAGGTTTTCAATCTGTGGCGACAATCCAACTACGAATGGATGTTCCTGAAAATCTACAAGAACGTGAAGAACGTACCGGGCAAGCTGGTTTTGTGGATGTGGATTGCCAAGTTGTACTTAAGGATGGCTCTCGCCGTATTGAAGTTCGTATGGAGCTGGATAATCAGGCAGATGATCACCGCGTTCGTGTACTTATTCCAACGCCGTTTGTGTCAAAAGAAGTGGTCGCAGATAACCAATTTGGTCTTATTACTCGCCCAACGAATGATCCAGCAATGGAAGTATGGGAACAAGAGAAATGGAAAGAAGCACCTGTGCCTGTTTATCAGTTAATGAACTTTGCTGCTGTTGAAAACTCAACTGGTGGTATGGCAGTGATGACAAATGGTCTGCGTGAATTCGAAGTGATTTCTTCTAAAGGTAATGAAGAACGTGATACGTTTGCTTTAACGTTATTGCGCGGTATTGGGGTTTTAGGGAAAGAAGAGTTATTGCTTCGTCCTGGTCGACCTTCTGGCATTAAAATCCCAACGCCAGACTCTCAAACTCGTGGAAAAATTGTTTGTGAGTTTGCACTGTTTGGCTTCGCAGGTAATCATGTTGAAGCGAATATCATGGCAGAAGCTCGTGATAATGTGACGCCAATTGAGTGTTATAACAAAATTCCATATAACGCAATGAAGCTGAACGTTGGAGCTCAAGACAAGCCATTAACTTATTCATTACTAAATAAAAGCCAATTGGGTGCAGTGTTAAGTGTTCTGAAAAAAGCAGAAGATGAAGAGGCGCTCATTTTGCGTATGTACAACCCTTCAGAAAATTCTGCAATTGAAGATAAGATCTGCTTTACACCAGAAGTCACCTCATGGAAGGAGGCGAGTCTTGATGAAAGAGTGCGTGATAATTATGTAGAGACTCAAACATTTGGACGCTTGAATCCGTGTCAGGTTAAAACATTCCAAGTGAAAATTTAGTCATGGGATCTAAAGTGGCGATGTTGTTAACAACATTGCTACTTTAAGAGTGTAGATGGCTTGGTGTTTACGTGACAATGTACTTAAATATCATTAATTAGTTAATGATATTTTACACATTAGACCAGTTTTTATGGTGTTAAAGTGTCCTAACACCGCTACAAATACTATATTTTTTGAAGGGAATGATTACCAATTCATTTTAATATTGAAGAATAGATTATAGATACATCAATGTGAGACGTTATCAGTGTTAAGAAGGTTTTTAATCTATACAAAACGAGTTGATAGCGGCTTTGTTGCAATACTCAATCTTAGTTGTCTTTGAGCGTGATCAGGCAACTCGGTAGCTATTGGGCATGCCGAGATGAGTGAAGCGATTTAATATGGAACAACCTAATAACATTTCCTGATTTTGA
>NZ_JAAUWS010000080.1:0-5605 GCF_014694465.1 Vibrio sp. S11_S32
TGGCCTCTCAGCATGGTCAGTTGTGTCCGAAATCGTCACAGCCGTGACGAATCGACAGCCCTACCCAAACGTATTCGGTTTTTAACGTTCACCAGCCCTGTCAATAGGGTGCTGGTGAACGCTTACCTTATAAAGACCCAATCTTTGATAAAGCGGTAGAAAAACTAGAGTCGGCAAATAAATCGAACATCGAGAACTTACTTTATAAATAATATCTTTTTATAAACAAGCCTTTCTCTTTATCCGACCACACGACATCGTGCGCGGTTTGTAAACGAACTTGGGCTTTTGAGGCAAAATATTGTTGATAATCAGGCTGTTTTTCAAACAAACGGATCAACGCAGAATGTGGGATCAAATACAACAGTGAGTTTTCTAAGGCGGTGACGATATAGCGACTTTCATCTTCCATCGCATCGCTTAAAAACGTATAGCCAAACAAATCATCACTTCCTAAACGAGAACGTAATTGACCGTCGAGTTTACGTTGCTCTACCGAACCACTGCGGATCACATATAAGTATTTATCTTCAGTATTTTTATTAGGATCAATCACCTCACCACTACTGAGATAAGTGATTTGAACCACCGTCGACAGTTCTTCCACCACCTCGACAGGGAGATTATTGAACGGATCGATCTGGGACAAATACTGAACAATATTAGTAAGTAGAGACTCACCCATAAACACCTCAAAAGTATTATTATAAGATTATTTACTTAGTATGAATAATAAAGACAAAAAAGCAGCCCATTAAGCTGCTTTTTGTGACTCAATATCGCGAATTATTGAAAACTTTCAACAAAAAGTGATCTCTTACACTTCATCAGGTAGACGGTGTTTTGATGCTTGTAAGTGACTGGCCGATACTGCGCGTGCTTTGTCAGCATTACCTGCCATGATCGCTTCATAAATATCGCGGTGTTCTTGTAGACACAATGCTCCATGTTCTGATGAATGCACAATAAAGTTTTTGTACATGCTACACAGTATATTACCGAACGGCAGGTAGAAATCATTACCCGTCGAATTGAAAATCAGGTTATGGAATCGCATGTCGATATCGGTCCAAGCATCTTGAATAAAGACTTCTGCTTGTGAAACATCACACATTTTCTGGAAGGTTTCTGACAATTCAATACGCTGTTCTGCAGTGGCATGAATGGCTGCCAGTGCGCAAGCTTCTGGTTCTATCGCACGGCGTAAACCTAAAAACTGATGGAAGAAAGTATCGTTATCAACCAAACCATCCATCCATTCGATAAGTTGAGGATCTAAGAAGTTCCAACTTGCACGATCTTTGACTCGAGTACCGATTTTAGGGCGCGACTCTAATAAACATTTTGATGTCAGCAACTTCACCGCTTCACGTAATGCAGTACGACTGACACCAAATTGTTCACACAACGCCATCTCACCAGGAATGATCGAACCTTGGGGTAATTTACCCGATAAAATGCCTCTGGCTATTTCTCGTGCAACTTGTACGTGTAGGCTACGTTTAGAGCCAGAAATCGAGTTAAATTCATTGGACATATAGGTTCTTCTTAAAATAAATCAAATTAATAAAGCTTGTCATATTAATGGACATTCTAGCATTAACCTATATTTCATCCATCTCTTTTATGTTGAATAGCACCTGTCACCTCTCATTTATGCTAGTAACTTTACCAAATTGAAGAATATTATAAGGATATTTTCAATTCACCTCGATCCTGATCACATTTTATTAAATCGACAAAGTATATTGAGGATAAGCCATTGACTCACACTAGTGCTATTGTATGATAAATGGAGGTTAAGCATCTGTCATGACTGATGCTTAACAGGTAACACGATTGGTGCTGAATCCTTCCTAAGTTTTAGCATTAGTTTCGAATGGTAGTAGTAGTTATTTTGGACTGTTCATTTAAGTCCCTCTAATTTAATACCCTAGAGATTGAAAGCAATGACCACAACAGTACAGCTTTTAATGACAAGGTAATATTAACTTGTTGCCGGTTTGAGGTTATTTAACCTTATTACTGGCATTTTTTATATCGAAAACAATATGACCGTTCACACTTTTAATTCATCTCCCGCCACTTATCGAATACATGTTTTTATTGCGCAGCAAGTCGCGGCGCAAATTATTTCAGGCAAACTGACCACAGGCTCCAAACTGCCGAATGAGTTAGAGCTGTGTAAAGATTTTGGCGTCAGTCGTACTGCCTTACGTGAGTCGATTAAACTCTTGTCGTCGAAAGGTTTAATCAGCTCTAAACCTAAAGTGGGTACGTTTGTACAAGATCGTAAACATTGGCATTTTTTAGATCCTCAATTACTTGAATGGATCAAAGATTGTGAAGATCCAGAGACTTTCTTGCAGCAATTTTTAGGCTTACGCAAAGCGATTGAACCTGCCGCTTGTGCATTAAGTGCCATTTTTGCGACTTCCGATCAAAAGCAACAGCTAACCGAACATTTTGATGCCATGATGCAAGCCAGTCTGAATCAAGATGTTAATGCTTGGACGTTAGCGGATCTGCAATTTCATTCGTTAATATTTCAATCCACCGCCAATGATTTTTTTACCCCTTTTGGTAATTTGTTAACCACTGTGTATCAATGTTTTTTTACCCATTCTTCTGTGCGCGGTCATTTTTGCATTAAAGAACATCGAGCAGTTTATCAAGCGATTATCAAAGGACAAGCAACTGAAGCTCGTATTGCCTCGAATATTTTGTTAAAGAATAACCATGAGTTATTGTCGCTCAATCCAGCCTGATCCGCGCTTTCATATTCTATCAAGCCTGTGTCAAAATGATTGACAACTTGAATATAAAAGCCCCGTAAATTATTATATTTACAGGGCTTTTCAGGTCATATGGTAACGGTTAGTGTGATTCAATTATCATGTCTAGATCTTCCAGTATCGTTTTCGTCACCTGTTTCGTCGCTATTTTATATTCTTTTCCCAATACTGATATAAACCATCAATATCAGAAGAGCACATTAAATCCATCGCATCTTGCAGGCTTTCTTCAGGCCATTGCCACCATTGCATTTGTTGTAATTTTTCAATCTGTTGCGGGGTAAAACGAAAACGAATATGTTTGGCTGGATTCGATCCGACGATTGAATAAGGCGCAACATCTTTGGTGACGACTGCGCGACTGGCGATCACTGCGCCATCCCCTACCGTAATACCGCTCATGATCATGGCTTCCGTACCAATCCAAACATCATTGCCGATCAAGGTATCCCCAGCACGTTCAAAACCGTCTTTGGCGTTAGAGAAATTCTTACCATCTTGGTAGAAGAATGGAAACGCGCTGACCCAATCGGGTTGATGCCCTTGATTGCCTGCCATCATGAACACTGCGCCAGAACCAATAGAGCAATAATTGCCAATGATCAGTTTATCGACATCACTACGACCCGAAATCAAATAGCGCGCACATTCGTCAAAACTATGGCCATGATAGTAACCAGAATAATAACTGTGCTTACCAACAATAATATTTTTATTGGTCACTTGTTGCGCTAAAGGCTTGCCTGCAAACGGGCTGTTGAAATAGTTTTCCATATTACCTGCTTATAATTAACGGCTACTGCCCTGTTGGAAGTACGGCCTCTTCGGTCACTTGCTTGGCGGCTAACCGACTACGATATAAAAAGCTGCCCGCGATCAAGATTAAACCGCCTATCACAATAAAGGTCGCCATATCATATCCGCTTTCAAAGGCTACACCAATAACAATAACCAACACGCCTAATGCCTGAGTTAATCGCCCTAAGTACGCCCCTTGACGACCATCGACTGGTGCTTCTTCTGCAGCCGAAATTGGCGTCGCTAGGTTAGTATAAAAAGTGTCTAATTCGACTTTACGTTGTCCGGTTGGCTCTTTATACCAAAGCGATGATAATGCAAAGAAACCACCAGAAATCACAATTTGCGCCACCAGCATCGCCACTACAGTCAAGTCGACAGATTCACGATGAGTAAAGGCATCAGCGCCCAATAAAGGCAATAACCAATTAATATTAAATACAAATTGCATAAAGCACGATACGGTCAAACCCACCAATAATGTGCCCCAAGCCGACCAATCAGGCGTACGAACAAACACTAAAGCCAGCAAGGATGGGATCGCTAATGGCATTTGTAATAACGCGCCAAATAGCATCATTAAATCGAAAAAGCTGTACTCTTTAATTGAAGCAAATAGCAAGGCGGCCAATATCGACAATACGCCATTTACCACGGTAGAAATTTTACTTACTTTCATTTGTTGAGATTCGGTCGCTTGTGGGTTAAGCACCGATTGATAAACGTTACGTACAAAAATGCCGGCATTTCGGTTAAGGGCGGTAGTCATTGGCGCAATGGTGGCGGCGATCATGGCGGCTAAAACTAAACCTAACACCCCTTTCGGCATGTAGTATTCAATGAAATATAAATAAGCGGCATTGTTGGCATTGGAACCTAAATTCGGATAAAAACTTTGTAAATCGACATGCATGGTGGAGGTTACCCAAGGCGGAATAAACCACATCACCGGACCTATCACAAATAAGATACCGGCCACTAATGCCGCTTTACGCGCTTCTCTTTCATTGGTGGTCACCAAGAAGCGGTAACACGACATAGCATTATTAGTACCAATGGTTTGTTTGGCCATAATAAACACCACCCAGACCACGAATATTTGCCAGTAATTGACCCCTGTTCCCATTACCGATGGAATCGACGATTTTTCGATAAGTTGTACTGGGCCACCGATATAAATCAGCGCATAAGCCCCAACCACGATGGTGATCGCCATCAGTAAAATAAGCTGGATCACATTAGTAGCAGACACCGTCCATGAACCGTCACTGACCGCAATAAAGGTCACTAAAATGCCCACACCAATGATAGTAACGTATAAATCAATATCAAACACCGCCGCCACAAAAATGGCTAAACCATTGAGCCAAATCGCACACGATAAGGTTGTGAGAGGAAATTGCAGCCAAGTGTAGACTTGCTCGGATATTTTGCCAAAGCGCATCCTGATCACTTCCATCGCGGTATCCACTCGCAGTTTGCGATAGCGCGAAGCAAAGTACCAAGCCGCAACAAAGAAGCCTAGTGCATTACCCCAAAATAAAAACAATACCGCAAAACCATCTTCATAGGCTTTGGCTGCTGCACCGGTAAAGGTCCAAGCTGAAAATTGAGTCATAAACGCCGTGGCACCGGCCATCCACCACATCATTGCTCCGCCGCCACGAATAAATCCGGCAGAGGTTTTGGCAAAACGTTTGAAGATAAAGGCGGCAACAATAATAAAGATAAAGTAACCCACAGTGATCGCGACATCTAACAGATTCATTTACTATTCACTCTTGGAAGGGTAATCCCCCCGAAAAATAACTGCTGGCAAAAGTAGAATTTTCTCGTAATCTAAACGTAGGAGATTCAATATGAAAAAATCACGATACACGGACAATCAGATCCTCTCCATACTAAAACAAGCTGAAGCAGGCACTCCTGTGCCTGAGCTTTGTCGTGAGCATGGAATGAGTAACGCTTCTTTTTATAAATGGCGTGCAAAATATGGTGGTATGGATGCCTCG
>NZ_JAAUWS010000081.1:0-5393 GCF_014694465.1 Vibrio sp. S11_S32
GGTTGATAATTTATGATTACATGGTTCAGTGTATGAAGGAACTGGCAAAGCCAGTCCCTGACATCGACTCACTTCTCCCTTGGAATTTTTCACGCTAAAACGCCCCGTGGGATTATGGGGCGCTTACCTTATAATCAATAAGTTATGGCACATGACGAGACTGCAAGATGTCGCCTAATGACGAGAATGAACAGTTATCAACTCAATCGAATAAGTTTTAGTAGGGTAAACGCACGTCCTCTCAATTGTGCAGAGTATTTAATCTAAATGTTTTTGGGGCATTTTTGAGCTGAAAAATGCCACGCGTAAAAATTCAGGTTGTGATGTTTTTGGACAAAAATGAGTTTAGAAAAATCTTACATTAGCAAGTCATGAAGAGCCCTTCAGGTATGGCAAATAGCAAAATTGATCTGCAGAACGCAGCAGATGATGTGTCGAAACCTCTGCCTTACAAAGAACGCAGTCGCCTATAGACAAGCATCAAGCCCGCCATCCTTCGAGAGCAGATCGCACAATTTACTTATATAGAGGCTCGGGCTTGTCCAACACTTGGAATTTAACGTTGGCTACGCAACGCTTAATCCTTATCTGTTAGTTCTTTGACCCACTGAGTGCCTGAGGTTTATAGCCTAGTGAATCCAAATCAACACCTTGCTCTAAAAGGAGTTTTTCAAACAATGGTAATAGTGGTCCAAGGTTTTCATTTAATGTGTCACGAACCGTATCAACAACTACTTGGGTACCACGCTCGATTTCTATATTGATAAAGTCACCAATGGCTTTTGATTCGAAAACCGTCATTCTACGAGTCTCAGGAATAAGCCAAACTTCAAACCAACCTTCATGCTTATTTACGTCAGCTACAGTCAAGCTCGCTCCATTTAGAGCTATATAACCTTTAGGGAAAACGTATCTTTTCCATGCTTCAGGGAGTGCTAAGCGAACACAATAGTTATCCTCAATTTGTTTTACGTCGACGATAGCCACATTAAAGTCCACATGACCAGATAGCGGGTGGCCGCCAATTTCTGCCCCATCTTTTGCGGCTCTCTCAGCGTTAACTAATTGGGATGAGCAATACTTACTCAGAGTTGTGATCAAGAGGCTTTGCAGCATTACGTCGAACTTAACACGAACATCTGACTGTATTTCAGTGACTGTCAGACACACACCGTCAATAGCAATGCTTGCCCCAATTTCTAGATCAGCACAAAACCCTTTAGGGAAGTCGATAACAAAAGTTCTAATCCCTCTTTGATCTGTAGCATCAACAATTTCGGCTACCGCCTGAACTATGCCTGTAAACATACTTACTCCATTGATAGTTAAACAACTTTGAGAACGCTTATTAGACGATAAATTGTCGTCTTTCATCCTTCAATAATGCAGCCTTTTTCATATTGACTCAACTAATAATCAATAAGTTATGCCACATGAAGGGAAAATTAGGCTGCAAGATGTCGCCTAAAACGGGGATGTTAAGTTATCAAGTTAATCGGATAAGTTTTAGTAGGTCAAACGCACGCCCCAAAAATGAGTAGAGTATTTGATCTAACAAGGTTTTGGGCACAAACGTTTTAGAGTCGTAGCACTAAGGCGTTCTTGTACCAAAGCATGGCGGCATAACACGTCTCTGGACAGAAATCGTTTAGTGGTATTACTCTAAACGACTTGTGCCAGATTAGAAAAGTATTTTGAATACCTTAAACACTTGTATGCGAATTTGCCAATTCAGCAGATTGAATAGTTGTGGAAATAAGCTCTTCAAATAGGTCTAATTGCCCAGCGGGGATTAACTGATTTTGTATGCTTTGTCGTTTACTTGAGTCAAACAACCTCTCAGCTAACCAACCAACTAGATACATCAGTGAAAGACAACCCCCGGCAGTTGCTATATTGCCTTCTATCACTAGAGGTAGGTCCTGAACGTCCCCTCCCATGCTTTCTAGAACAGCCTTAGCATCTGGGTTTGTCGTTAACGGCTTGCCTTTAAGTAAACCGAGTTCATGAAGGATGAATGACCCCGCACAAATTGATCCAATTAGCTGTTTATTCGGATCAAGATTCAATGCCGACATAAACTCAAGATCTTTTATCGCCGCGGGGATACCACGTTTGCCACTGGTGATAAGAACTACATCTTGATTAGCAACTTCTGATACATGTCCGTCCGTTTTAACTTTCATACCCAGATGGGAATGATGTTCAGATTTAGTTCCAAGTACACTAACCGTCCAACTATCAGATGTTCGACCAAGTAAGTCATACATAAGAAAGAAATCTACATCTGTAAAATCATCAAACAAAACAATGCCGACTTTATACATAATATTTTTATCCTTTATCGCAGCACTCGTGAGTCGCATAACGCTTTCTATGCGGCGCTAAGAAGTTCTTTACGTGGTTATAGTGCAGTCTTTCTTTTAAGCCTTCAACAAAAAATCATTAACTAAGTGAGCAAATTAAAAAGTTAGTCTGCACTGTGAGGTATAATTTCTGGGTGGGTGAGTTTGGATAAGTTTTAGTTGGGCAAAAGTACGCCTTCGAAAAGATGTAGTGCATTTACACTAAAACATTTTGGGGCAGAAATGAGTTTGGCAACATCGCCTCTTTTAGATTTCAATCAGCACAGAAAGCACTACCTCTATAAGAATTATGCTTTAGTTCAGTTCATCCTTACAACCGTAGATATTAACCATTAAGACAGATGTTACACTTTCAGGGATGCATAACAACAAAGATAAAAACTTTTCTCCTACACAGGGCTGATTACTACGTGATGTAACAGCCAAGAAGTGACAATAAAGATCGAAACTTTGCAGCCAAGAAGTGACAATAAAGATCGAAACTTTGACTCCATCATCGCTGCTATCCAAAGAAAGTGTGACAACAAAGTTTGAAACTCACTTTTCTACCGCTCTTAATCTCGTTGATATTTCTTCAAGGCTTCTGTGACATCCTCATCTGACATGTCTTCTACTTTTTTAGCTACCTTTAAACGTGATAGCTCCATTTTTAGAGTCAGAATTTTAGCTTCAAGATCATCCTTTTGTTTTTGTAGTTCAACTACTTCTTTTGCAGTCGGTGTGCCAGACGCTGATACAATTTCATTCTTAAGCGTATATCCCAAGCCAAATGCCCCAGATAAAAGGGTAATAGAAGCTATAAACCATGTAACTGGTACGTGATTCAGTAACCAGTTAGTTGTAATCTTTTCCTCAGAAACCATTCAATTTTTCTCCAAGATGCGAATTCAAAACTATACGCATATTCGGGCAACCAAATCCAGTGTTATAGGTATTACTCAGATTGTATTTTGCATTTTAATTTATTGCGTAACTTATCTAAATCAGCACTCAAGTCATCATCACCCGTAACAAACGTTTCAATATCTTTTATTAGTTGTATGAGTTTATGCGTATCACCTGAAAGTACCGGTTCAAAAATGATGTTCCCACTATCAACTGACAGTTGATATTCATCACCGATATTCATATTTGCCTTATGAACGATTGCCGCTGGAATTAAGCACCCTGCGCTATTTCCTATTGCTCGAATCTTAGTTATCTTCTTCATTTTCTATTCCTCTATAATTTGTAGCATCTTATATACACAAGCCCAACAGTGTCAACATAAGTTATAACTTAGTGTTTGAGCAATAAAAAACCCCACCTACTAGTTGTTAACTAGTGGGTAGGGTTAGTTGTGAGTGATAGCTAGATTTTAGTTAATTTAACCATCACAACAGACACGCTAGTACCTTTGAATTGATTCTTTCTAATCGTAGATAATTCAACTTCAAAACCTACCGGAAAATCATAATTCACCGCTGAAGATGGCAAAATTGCCACCAGCCGACCACCATCTTCAAGTAAACTTGCAGCCGTAGTCAAATGCAGTAAAGCTCGATTCTCACTGAACGGGGGATTCATAACGCAAACAGAAAATTTCTTCTCCGTCTTTTCAGCAAATTTAATGAAATCGTCATTAACAACATCACTAAATCCCTTTGCCTTTAAGATCTCACATTGCAGCTCCGAAACCTCCACAAGCGTAGTGCGTTCTTGGGGCAAATGTGCCGCAATCGCGCCCTGTCCTGCCGACGGCTCAAGAACCGTGTCTTCATCTTTAATTTCAGCCCAAAGCGACGCTTCTAATGCTAAGAAATTATTAGTTGGATAAAACTGGTGACTTTTTTGATTAGGTACAGTTCCGTGAGTAATAACATGATCAATCACATCCCTTGCATCATATTCAAATTGCCAGCGATAACCGTGTTTACAAATACCACCAAGTAAGGTCATAACAGAATCAAACCTTGCCACCAAATACTTATCTTTTTGATGGTGGCTACAATCAAACGTATTTTTGATTGCCACTCTTCTCCCGTTATAACTGTTCCCTATAAGTTCGTATGCTTGTCTAATATTATGAAACAAATTAATCACCTCAAATGGGATAAGATCATCAATAAGAGCAACCTCTTTGATTTTCTTTTTCTCTTTTTCTGGCTTTCGTTTAAATGATTCCGGTATTGCTTCTCCATGAATCGTTGCAAGTATTGAGTTCAACTGCCACGCAATATCTGGGTGAAACTCTATGTGAGCCGTTCCAACTTGATACCGCCTTATTTTGAAAGCTCCTCCATCTACTTCAACCCACTGCCCGTCCGTTGCCACACGGTCCAGCATTCTATCAGTATCGTAATATGTGAAAACTTTCGTATCTCGCCCGACGAGCTTTGCAATAACAAACCTTAAATCGTGTATTTCTCCTTTTCTGCTTGAAAGAGTAAAAATACAACGTTTATAAAAGCCTTGAGGCTGGTTAGTAACATGAGATTTCGATAATCCGCGAAAAATCCCATCTACCTTTTCCGCAGTGAATAAACCTTGTTCTTTGAGTAATGCGAGCAATGTACTCTTCACATTATCTTCATTGAACTCAATCCATTTTTCCTGGTCTCGCCACTCAGAACGACGCTTTTCAGGCATAACGTCAGCAATACCCGTTGAGTTGATAAGTGCGTTCCAAGACTGTTTATTTAAGTTAATAATCGCAGTTTCCAACGGAATACTGGACATATAACCTTTATAGTCAGTCAAGTAAGTAGCAATAGCACTACGGTTGTTCCCTTTATTTAAGAAATCATTGGCTTGAATTATCGTTTTAAGCATGGACTCATGCGAAATGATTTGCTGCTCAATGAAGCTGACGTTTACCGTCATGCTAGTTTTATTTAACTCAGCATTGCCATGATCAACTGTACCATGACAGGTTGATATAGGAAAAGCATTTTACACACATAAATAAATCTGGGAAATAATTCATTGATGGCTACACTGTATGTATGGCCAGTGTTTACCATGAGGATTTTATGGCGTTTTTAATCA
>NZ_JAAUWS010000082.1:0-5376 GCF_014694465.1 Vibrio sp. S11_S32
TTGGAGCTTGTTTAGACAATGCTGTCGTCGAACGGTTCTTCGGTAGCTTGAAAAATGAATGGCTACTCAATGTGGTTTATTTAACGCGTGATGCAATGAAAGAAGATGTTGAAGAATATATCCGGTACTACAACCATGAAAGGTTGCATACTACGCTTGGTGATTTAACGCCAATCGACTATGAAAAATTACAAAGTCAGGTGTCCTATTGGGCTTGACCAGAATAGGTTTCTAGCGCATGCGGGATAGGTTTGAGTTGGTCGGTAAATAATTGACGCATAACTTCACGATACTGAGGCTCCAGTATTTCCATTGGAATAGTCAACCCGACACTCTCACTGATATCTTTGAGAATATCGAACATTTTCCCGCCCTGAAAGTTCGCCATGCAGTTGTCATAACTTACTTTAGCACCGTAATTGGCAAATACTTGTACTAATGCTTGGCAGCAGAGCGTTTCGCTATCCACTAGCGTGCCATCGCAATCAAATATAACGCATTTGATCTGGAATTGAGACATCCTTGCTACCCTCTTTTAAAATTTATACTTTCAGTCTGGCTTTGAGAGATAAATTAAGAAAGCAAAGGTTAGGTAAACTGTTAGATCAAACCGAATCAAACTCTAGAAATTCAAACAAGATCACTTTTGTTAACAATACAAGGAGAGCAAACATCCCATTGATATGGTTAATATGACTTTATAATGGATAAACTATGATTGTTTTTTTATCATTTGGCTGTTGGTATAAATCAATTACAGAGGCAAAAAATGGTAATGCTGTTTCTACTTGATAGCCGCTTGATAAATACACATCTGAAAGCAATAAATACTCAGAAGGATCTTCGGTCGTTGCCACGCTTTTATGTGCAATCAATGCTGCCACCGCTTCACCTTGTTTAAACCCCATGTACAATTGGTAATCATCATCTAACATAATTTGAGTTAAAAACTCGATCACCAACTTTTCTTGTTCTGGTTGCTGTGACCACGCTTTTGCTTGCAGAATCGAAAACATAATGGTTAAGCGATGAAAATCAACCAACACCACTTCATCTAACCAAATTGGATATTGACTGGCTTGAGATAATAGCTCGCTAGAAATTTGAGTAGTAAAGGTCTTTGTCGCTTGCGCCGCAAGGTATAACTCTCGCCCTTGTAGGCTTTCTGGCGTTGGGAATGCCACATCAACATGGTGAGATAACCATTGTATCTTTTGTGCAATTAACTGAGATACTCGCGACTCCATAATATTTCCTATCATCCATCAAATTTTTTCTGTTCAGAAAGAGCCAATGACCATAGCACTTTCAAGCAATAAGTAACAGGATACTTGCCAATAAAAAAGCCTAGTAAATATTCACTAGGCTTTTAGGATCACTAATAACAGTTGCTATTTAAAATCAATGATTTATTAATCTGATCATGAATTTAAACCCAAGACTTAACTTGCTTTATTCTGCATCTTTAAGGGCTTTTTCTTGCGCCAGCATTTCTGGTGTTTTATACGCTTTCGTGCCCCATAGAGGAACCGTTGATAGGCTATGTTTGAAACTGCCCGATGTCTCTTTAGTCGAATAAGAAAGGTACATTAAGGTTTGGCTCTTAGCATCAAAAATACGGCGGATCTTCATGGTCTTAAAGAACACGCTTTTTGATTTTTTAAAGACCGTTTCACCTGATTCTGAGCGATCAATACCCGCAATCATTTCAGGGGTAATTTCTCCGGTTTGACGGCAAGAAATCGAGCTATCACTCGGATCAGATAAACTTAAATTCGCTTCAATTGAGGCTATATGACAGGTCACACCGGCAACTTCTGGATCAATTAAAGTGTTCAATTTAATATCTTTGGTGGTGAATAGCCCTAAAGACACATCCCCAACCTCATTGTTATCACACCCTGCTAAAATGGTCACCAAGCTTAGAGCCACAATTAACTTTTTCATTTTATTCCTTTAAATTCATATTGTTTTAAATCAGTTTATCACAATTACCTTGAAAAATTATCACTACTACCTTGAAAAACACCGCAACCAAATAATCACAATTGCATTATTGAGTTTGTTGATTTTCTTACCTACGACGACGATTCCAATAAATCAAACCTAACAATGCCAATCCAAAACCACCTAAAGAGCCACCACCAGAACTGCTATTAGAGGATTCGTTATTGCTATCATCATCGGTTTCATTCATAGCCTGTTTTGGGGTAGCCGTACCATTTAATACCGAGCTGATCCAGCCTTGATAATCCACCAGTTCAGTATATACACTTTGGACAACTTGGCTGGTATCACCACACGATTCAGGTCCAAAGCTGACTAAACCCGCTTGGTATGTCGTATTATTTCGCCTGTAAAGCAATGGCACACCTGAATCTCCCTGGCAGGCTCCTGTACGCAGCATATTCGCTATGGAACCTGTTACACAAATTTGTGCATCATCTACATCAGGGTAGTTTTTCTGACACTCATCTGCTGTTATATAACTGACTTTAGTCTTTTGTAATACTTTAGAATTGTTTTCATTTGGATTGGAGGTTTCAGGCCCGGTATTACCGTAGCCGATCAGAGTAAATTGAAAATCATTACTACGGTAGTCACTCTCACTCCCCGCTATTGCAACATAGCTATTACGCGAAACATCATCACTGCTAATGGGCTCTGAGAGTTTTAGAATTGCAATATCTTGGGATAAATTATTATTGATGTTGTAATCATCATGATAATAGATAGATTCAACCGAATACTTAGTATTAGCAAATATATCGGAATTGATATTTTGCACCTTAAATACCACCGCCAATCTTTTGTTTTCTTCTTTTTGAGCATCAGTGATCGCCTCAACACAATGGGCAGCGGTCAACACATGACGTTCGTCCAGTACAGTTGAGCCACACAAAGTAACAAGATAACCATTAGGATATTCTGTGGTTGTGGTATCTAAATAGTCTTTGATCAATAGCCCCATGTAAGGAAATGCAGCAACATCCGCTTCATTACCATTAATGATATAAGGAACAATTGAGTAGCCCTTCGCATCTTCATTGGCGTAGACATTTGCGCTTAGTGCTAAAGCACAACACATTGAGGTATTTGATACCGTAAAAAATTTCATCACATCCATGCTTTTAAAATCCATTCATCTAAAAAATAATGTCGTCTCTTATTGTTGGCTCCATTTACCAACGCTTCCATTTAGCTAATTTATCACCAAATCATGTTTGAATAGCGAGTTATTTAGGCAAATAAAGTAAATCTAGCCTATTAAGATCACAACCTATCGTTTTTGTTTTACATCAAGCGGAACTTTTCTTATGCTTTGCGCTCTACTTGCTTGTCTCTTAACTTTATAAAGAATCTCATGCCAAAATATTTAAAAAGTCTGTTTTTATTTGCGATAACCTTAACATTTTTATCTGCTTGTTCTGATAATGGCAAGCCAGAGTTAGGTGTCCAATATAAGAAATTACCAACTGCATTAACCCAACCGGATATTAAACCGGTAACCGAAGTTTTCTCGTTAACTTGCGGTCATTGCCGTAATTTAGAACCGTCCCTTGCTGAGCTCGAAAGCTTAACTCATCAAAAATTTGGCAAGGTACACGTTACCTTCAACGACCAAGCTCAAACTGCAGCCTTATTCTATTATGCAGGGGTAATGCAGCTAAACCATATTCCAGACGAAAAAATGATGTCTGAATTATTCGCAGCGGTTCAATTAGGTGAAGGTTCGACCTTAACTCAGCAACAACAAGCGATTGAGCAAGTATTCACCTCTCGTCATATCATTAGTCCATACAACTTTGATGAACTGCAAAAGAAAGCATTATTAGAGTACTTAAAAGGCGCAATGGCGATCACCAACCAAGCTAAATTTGATGCAGTACCTACCTTTATCGTTAACGGTAAATATCAAGTTCTCATTCCTGGTCATAAAGATATTCAAGATATCGCAAACACGATAAACTACTTGTTAAAACAACCATAAATCGATTAAAGGATTAAGTTAAGTGAAGATTTTATTGCCTGTACTGTTACTTCTAGGCGTGCTGTTTTTATTGTATCGTTCAATGAATGATCAAAAAGCAGCAGAAGAAAATATCAAAGCGGGTACAGCCTTTCTGGCGGATAATGCCAATAAAGAAGGCGTGATCACAACCCCAAGCGGTTTGCAGTATTTGGTATTAGAAAAAGGTAGCGGTGAAGAACACCCAAGCGCCAACAGTAAAGTGCGCGTTCATTATCAAGGTACATTACTCGATGGTACGGAATTTGATAGCTCATACAAACGTGGTGAGCCAATTGAATTTAAGTTAAATCAAGTGGTAAAGGGCTGGCAAGAAGGTCTACAACACATGGTTGTCGGTGAGAAAATCCGTTTATTTGTGCCCTATCAACTGGGTTACGGTAAATCGGGTAGCGGCCCTATCCCTGCTGGTGCAACCTTGGTTTTTGAAGTGGAATTATTAGATATTGTTAAGTAGTTTCTGTTTGACAGAAATCTAGAATTCGGCATAAAAAACCTGAAAACTTGTTAGCTAGAAAGAGCTTTCGTTTTCAGGTTTTTTTGTGTCTGCTTAATATTAGTGTCAGCTGAACAAGAGCAAACCATTACAGATGTTTAATGATCGAAAAAATGGACACTAAGCGACTTGAGTACTGCTTTCAACTAATTTACCATCAACCACCATAATACACGCCATTCCTGCCGCTATAGCAGCCTGGCGTCCAATCTCGGTGTCTTCAAATACCACGCAATCTTTTGGCTCGATACCTAAGCGTTCTGCTGCCAATAAAAAGGTATCGGGATTGGGCTTATGATTGGTCACATCTTTCGAAGTAACTAACGCATCTATCATTGGCAACATACCGTTGTATTCTAATAACTTCATGGCATTGTTATGGTTACTTCCGGTGCCAATCGCCATTTTTTTCAGCCCTTGGAACTGCTCTAATACTTGGTAAGTACAATCAATAACTTTTCCGTCATGGATAAGAGAGGCAAAGTAACCTATCTTAGTTTGTGCCACCACTGCGGGATCGATATCGATGTTATACTTTGCATTTAACTGCTTAGCCACTTTTAAGGTGGGCATCCCTCCCATACTGTGGATCCATTCTTGTTCGTATGGAAAGTTATATTGCTCTGCCGTTTGTTGCCACGCTTTTAAGTGCGATGGCATGGTATCGATTAAAGTGCCATCCATATCAAAAATGAGTGCTTTATAATGAGATACATCTACGGTCATATTACCACCTTAAATCCATTGCACTGATATGTTAGTCGATACAATAAATACCAACCGACCAATCACATAAGTCTACTGCTTTTTTAAACACCACTGTCGAACATTTCAAAACCGCGTTCATACT